>JASEJN010000036.1 GCA_030016385.1 Clostridiales bacterium
TAGAACTTACAAAACTTGAATCTGTCGAATGAGTGTTCAAAATAACATAAGTTCACATTACGAATCGAAGATATATATATATTATATTACAAACTTCAAAAAATGTGTATCAAAAATTTTAAAAAGGGCTGTTGCATAATGAATATTTATTCATTATGCAACAGCCCTTGTATAAATATAATTATGCTAAACAATTTTATAAGATTCCTCTGTATAGTCAGGACTTTTAAAACAGCTCCCTTTATTCAATAATGGCAAGTAAGTCACCTGTATTAACCGATGCTCCTTTTTCGACTCCAACTTTCGTAACTCGGCCATCACGCGGCGCCATTATTTCGTTTTCCATCTTCATGGCCTCGAGTATAAACAGTACATCCCTCTTCTTTACCGTATCCCCTTCCTTAACATTTACTGAAAGTATCGTCCCCGGCATCGGGCATGATATCGTCTCGCTGCCTTCAGCAGGCTTTGCGTTCGCGGGTTCAGTGCTGACAGGTTTTTGTTCAGGCACAGCCTTTTCTACAGTCTTTTTTGGTTCCGGCTCCTCTTTTTTATCAGTTGCCGTTTCAACTGATGCAGGCACAGGCGATGGTTTTACAGTTAATGGTTTTGGCGCAGGCGATACTGCAACCGGTGCTGTATGAATTGGCGGCGCTGCATATGCAGGCGTCCCTCCTAATTCTTCGACTTCAACTTCATATGATTTTCCATTTACAGTAACCTTGAACTTCTTCATACTAAATCCCTCCATCATTAAAATCTTGAACTCATGACATCCTGACGTCCGGCTTTTGCCCAGGATGGCACCTGCGGTTCTACTCTTTTTATAGTCTTTACTATTATGTCCGATACTGATCTTCCAAGATATGATGCAACTGCTGCGGATATTACGGCTACAAGCTGCTCATCATCATCTTCATCCTTCCATGCAACTTGATCGGCTTTAGCATCGTTTACTTTCTTGCTCTTATTCATAATGTCAATTATTACATGCTGAAGCTTTATAATATAACTAAACCCAATAAGAACTATGCATATAATCGCTATTGCTATTCCTAAAGATAGTTTATCTCCCATTTATGGCACCTCTTTTAAACTCAATTACACAGGAAAATTCCCGTGCTTTTTAGAGAAGCTGCTGTCCCGCTTGCTCTGCAGCATTTCAAATGCGGCTGCAAGCCTCTGCCTTGACTCCGACGGTATTATAACATCGTCCACATATCCTCTTTGCGCAGCAATATATGGTGTCGCAAATTCGTCCCTGTATTCCCTTATCTTCGAACTTATTTCCTCTTCAGGATCCAGTGACGATTCTATCTCTTTTTTAAAGATTATGTTTGCAGCTCCCTCGGGGCCCATTACCGCTATTTCAGCAGAAGGCCATGCATACACGATATCCGCTCCCAAATCCTTGCTGCACATGGCAAGGTATGCACCACCATATGCTTTCCTTACGATCATGGTAACCTTCGGCACCGTTGCTTCCGAATATGCATAAAGCAACTTGGCTCCATGCCTTATTATTCCGCCATATTCCTGGCTTGTTCCCGGAAGAAAACCCGGAACATCCACTATATTCAAAAGCGGTATATTAAATGCATCACATGTTCTGATAAATCTTGAAGCCTTGTCGGATGCATTTATGTCAAGACTGCCGGCCAGAACATCAGGCTGATTTGCAACAATACCGATAGACCTTCCATTTATCCTTGCAAATCCTGTTATTATATTCTGAGCAAAATACTGCTGAACTTCAAAGAAGTCGGCATTATCGACTATTCTTGTTATTATCTCTTTCATATCATAAGGTGTGTTTGCGTTATTCGGAATTATGCCATCAAACTCGTATATTTTTCTGTTCAGATCATCCGATGCCGGATATTCAGGTGGATTTTCCATATTATTGGATGGCAAAAAGCTTATCAGCTTCTTGATCTGTGCAAAACATGAGCTTTCATCAGGTGCTATAAAATGTGCGACACCTGAAGTGGTGTTATGCGTCGCTGCACCGCCAAGCTCTTCGGCGGATACTTCCTCACCCGTTACTGCCTTTATTACCTTAGGGCCTGTTATAAACATCTTGCTTGTCTTATCAACCATAAATATAAAATCCCCGAGTGCCGGCGAATATACGGCTCCTCCCGCACATGGCCCCAGTATCGCCGATATCTGCGGTATCACTCCCGAAGCTCTCGTATTTCTGAAGAATATCTTTCCGTATCCGGACAGAGCGTCTACACCCTCCTGTATTCTCGCGCCGCCTGAATCGTTAAGTCCTATTACAGGTGCCCCCATTTTAACGGCCATATCGATTATCCTGCAGATTTTTTCTGCATGCATTTCCCCAAGGGAACCGCCAATTACTGTAAAGTCCTGGGCATATACATAAACCAAACGGCCGTCTATCGTTCCGTAACCGGTCACAACGCCTTCCGCCGGTGCTTCGATGTTTGCCATATTGAAACTGTTGCACCTGTGTTTCACAAATGCACCGACCTCAACAAAGCTTCCCTGGTCAAGAAGTGCATTTATCCTCTCCCTGGCAAACATTTTACCCTTTTCATGCTGCTTCTGAATCTTATCCAGGCCACCGCCTTTTTCAATTTTTTGTTTTTGCGAAACTAATTCATCGATTTTGCCCATATATTTTCCCCCCTATGGATATAGTTTTGCGGCAGATCAATATAAAAATATCAGTCATATTACATATGAGTCATTAAATGAAATCTTTTATCTAAGAAAACAACATGCCGGCAAGCTAGCCGGTTGAGTTTCCTGTAAATACTCCACTTCTATTCTCCATTTTGAATTTAATTTATTTGGTTTGTATTATTCTGTCCATACTGGTTGATTATTGTCCCACTTACAAAATTCATTATACCTAAATAATGATAGCACATACCATGTAATCCTGGCAATAGACGAAACTATAGAAACTACAAGAGTTATATATTTTATATTTGGATACAATTATCTATAATTACATCAATTTAACATCGTACAAAGGTATCGAACAGCATCCTTAACTTTTCTATCGGTATTTTCCCGGAATCCGAAGACTTCAAACCCGATGCAAAAGTTACCGATGAGCCAAAATAAACCCCTGCAAAACGGCTTATATTTCCTATTCGTGACATCGATATATCTATCTCAGGTATCGAGCCGTATTTTTCTTTAAACGTCAAAGCACTGTTAAAAAGCGCAATTACATCGAAATAGTTCTTTGGCTTTACAGCTATTTTTACGATATCCGCTCCTTCATTCTGCGCCTCAACAAGCTTAGACAGCATGAGCGTCTCCTTTGGAGTTTCTTTAAAATTATAATATGAAACTATCGTATATATGCCGTTTCTTTTCGACATATCGATTATTTCCCTGCATTTTTGAATCTCAATATCCACGATATCAATAAGTCCCGCCCTTATAACCTTGTCTATAATGCCGATTCTTTTATCTTCTTCTATTGCAGCATGGCCGCCTTCCTCATCGGACCGAAGAGCAAATATTAAAGGAAATTGTGGAATAGTTCTTTTTATGTAATCAAGTACCGACAATATTGAGTTTAAATCATGTACATTGCTGTAAAAATCGGCTCTCCATTCGACCATGTCCGGTTTTTTATCCTTTACATACTCACATTCTTCGACGACCTCATCATTATTCATCGGCATGATAGGAATGCATATAAGAGGTTTATCGCCTCCTATTATCTTCCCTTTAATATTTATTGTTTTAATATTCAAAATATCTCCTCCAAAGCAATCAAAACAGACCTGTTATTACACCATTCTCATCTATGTCTATATTTTCAGCTGCCGGTACCTTCGGAAGTCCAGGCATTGTCATTATGTTGCCCGTGAGTGCGACTACAAACCCCGCACCGTTTGAAATCCTGACTTCTTTTACAGTCACATCAAAATCCTGCGGCCTTCCAACCAGGGACGGATCATCCGAAAGGGAATATTGTGTCTTCGCCATACAGACAGGCACTTTATCAAGTCCGAGCTTTTCGATTTCGCCTATCTCCTTTTCCGCAGCCTTTGTGAATATAACATCGCGTCCTCCGTAAATCTCCCTTACGATAATATTTATCTTATCCTTTATTGGGAGGCTTTCATCGTATAACAATCTGAAATCATTGTTCCCCCCGGCATTTATAGCATCTATGACTTTTCCGGCAAGGTCTACGCCGCCGGCTCCTCCTTTTTTATATACCTCGCATAACGAAACGGGTACACCCAACATATTGCACTTTTTCGTTAAAATATCGATCTCATTTTCAGTATCGCTTTCAAACCTGTTTATGGCAACGACTACAGGTATATTGTATTTTTTCATATTTTCTATCGCCTTTTCAAGGTTACAGAATCCCCGGTTTAGGGCATCGATATTTTCTTCCATAAGAAGTTCTTTTGAGACACCCCCATGGTGTTTAAGGGCCCTTACGGTCGCAACGATTACCGCACAGGAAGGCTTCAATTTCGCATACCTGCATTTTATATCCATGAACTTCTCTGCGCCGAGATCCGCGCCGAAACCTGCCTCCGTGACAACGTAGTCTGCAAGTTTCAAGCCCATTTTCGTTGCAAGTATGCTGTTGCATCCATGGGCAATATTTGCAAAAGGCCCGCCGTGCACAAACGCAGGAGTATTTTCGAGAGTCTGTACAAGATTTGGCTTTATGGCATCCTTCATCAGCAAGGCAGCCGCTCCCTGTACTTTAAGATCTCTTACAAAAACAGGATCGCCTTTCATATTATATGCCACGAGTATTTTAGCTATCCTCTCTTTTAGGTCGGAAAGATTCTTCGAAAGGCATAGTATGGCCATAATCTCGGATGCGACGGTTATCATAAATGAATCTTCCCTCGGAAAACCGTTTGCTTTCCCTCCAAGACCCACAACAATGTTTCTAAGAGCCCTGTCATTCATGTCCATGACTCTTTTAAACATTATCCTCCTCGAGTCTATCGAAAGCTCATTCCCTTGATGGATGTGGTTGTCGATAGCCGCTGCAATCAGATTGTTTGCAGAAGTTATGGCATGCATGTCGCCCGTAAAATGCAGGTTTATATCCTCCATGGGAACGACCTGGGCATACCCGCCCCCTGCAGCACCGCCTTTTATGCCGAATACAGGGCCAAGGGAAGGTTCCCTTAACGCTATGCATACATTTTTGCCTGTTCTCTTCAGTGCATCGCCAAGCCCCACCGTTACGGTGGATTTCCCCTCTCCAAAGGGAGTCGGATTTATTGAAGTTACAAGTATGAGCTTCCCGTCATTTTTATTTCCGAGCCTCTTTAAAAGATCGAGGTTTATCTTTGCCTTATACCTTCCATAAAGTTCGATCTCATCCTCTTTGATTCCAATGCCCTTGGCAATATCCAGAATAGGTTTCATCTTAGAGTGCTGAGCTATTTGAATATCAGTTTCCAATCCCGTCCCTCCAAGCATATTTTAATATATCAATTTTATCACATTTTGGCCAATTTTTTTAAAGAAAGCTCTTTTATTTTAGCAAGGAGGTTTTCGCTCTCATTCTCCAGATATTCAACTCTCTTCTCCATATCAGCGGCATAATTTTTATCATCAATACTTTTTATATTAATTCTCACGTTGCATAATGCTCCATTTAATGCCGCATATCCTAAAAATCCCCCGCAGGAGGCATCGCTTAACGCGCTTTTTCGCCCTTGCTCCAGCATATTTATGGACATCTTCATGACATCGACGGATAAATAAGCTATCCTTAGCGGAAGAGCGGACGCCCCTTTTAATGCATCCTGTATCGCGCCTGATCTTTCGCGCTTTTCATCGGCCGTATCCTTTGGAAGCCTATAAGCCTCAAGTACCATATTAAACGCTTCAACATCTTCATCGATCCCACATTTTAGCTCATCCATCAATTTTATGCTTGCATTTACCATGCTCTCCATTTTATCTTTACCATCGTTATTCTCGCATTTCGATATGGATATTTCTCCCACCATCGAGTTCATCGCAGCTCCCAGTGCTGCGGATAATGCACATACCGATCCTCCGCCGGGAGCGGCATTTGATTGCGAAGCCCTTCGTAAATAGTCCCTAAGCGAAATGTCCAGCAGCATTTTACCACTTTCCTCTCACATTTTATCCAATTTATAATTTCTGTACACGTTTATTTTAAAGCTGCATATCCATACAAGTCAATCTATTTAGAAACCTCGGTTCGTAATATGAACTTATGTTGTTTTGAGTACTCATTCTCGCTCAAAATAACATAATCACATTTATGCCTGATTTCAAACTGCGAATTGAAGATCTAGAAACAGTTTGTGAAATTCGTTAAAACTGGAAGGTTGACAGATCGAAGAACAATTTGTCATAATATTATTAGTAAAGTATTTTTTAGGGAACATTAACTTCAACGGACGGTATAGACGAACATAACCGGGATAATATTTTTCAAATATAAAATATATTTCCCGTGGAGTCTACAAAAAGTTTTTATTTTTTTAAAACATGTGTTAAAATATTGTCAGATGCCGGTTGGCATGACTAAAATATCTTATTATATTAATGAACTTTTACTGGAGGTAAAATAAATGTACAGGATATTGGAAAAAAAAGTATTGGCTCCGGATATTTATTTTATGAAATTGAGTGCCCCAAGAATTGCAAGATCCGCAAAGCCGGGACAGTTCCTGATAGTTAAAGCAGATGAAGAGGGAGAAAGGATACCCCTTACAATATGCGACTATAACAGCAAAGAGGGTACTGTTGCGATAGTATTTCAAGCTGTTGGCTCTTCAACTAATGAAATGGCTTCATATGAGGAAGGCGAAAGTTTTTCCGATGTAGTGGGTCCTTTGGGAAATCCTTCCGAATTTGTCGGGGAAGATATAGATGAGCTTAAATCCCAAAAATTTATGTTCGTCGCGGGAGGAGTAGGCACTGCCCCTATATACCCGCAGGTTAAATGGCTGCATGAGCATGGGATAAATGCCGATGTTATAATAGGTACCAGAACAAAAAAACTCTTACTTTTCGAAAATGAAATGAGGAGCGTAGCAAGGAACTTATATATAGCAACTGATGACGGCTCATATGGTTTTAACGGTCTGGTAACAGGTTTGCTGGAAGATCTCATAAAGAAAGGTCACCATTACGACAAAGTCATAACTATAGGTCCCATGATTATGATGAAATTTGTATCAAAACTTACAAAAAAGTATGGTATAAAAACTATTGCAAGTTTGAACTCCATCATGGTGGATGGTACGGGAATGTGCGGAGCCTGCCGTGTAACCGTCGGAAATGTCACAAAATTCACGTGTATCGACGGTCCGGAATTCGATGCTCATTTGATAGATTTCGACGAAGCTATGAGAAGGCAGACAATGTATAAGACAGAAGAAGGAAAAAAGAAAATAGAGGATGAAGAAAGAAGAGAAGGGCATAAATGCCGTATAGGATTGGATGGTGACAGATGATGGATAGAATGAAGAGGACTCCTGTCCGCGAGCAGGATCCCAAGGAAAGAATAAAAAACTTTAATGAAGTAAGCTTTGGATACAATGAAGAGGAAGCTGTAAAGGAAGCCAGCAGATGCCTTAACTGCAAAAAGCCGATGTGTGTTACAAACTGTCCTGTATCCATAAGCATACCAAAATTTATACACTGCGTGAAAAACCGTGACTTCAAGGAAGCTGCGAGAATAATCGCCGAGTCAAGCGCACTGCCGGCCGTATGCGGCAGGGTATGCCCGCAGGAAACGCAATGTGAGGGGAAATGCGTACTGGGAATTAAAGGTGAACCTATAGCAATCGGCAAACTTGAGAGATTTGTAGCCGATTGGTCAAGAGAACACGATATAAGTTTCACCGACATTAAAGAAAAAAAGAACAAAAAGGTTGCGGTAATAGGCAGCGGCCCTTCCGGACTTACCTGTGCCGGAGACCTTGCCAAAATGGGATACGATGTTACAATCTTTGAGGCATTGCATAAGGCAGGCGGTGTTTTAGTATACGGAATACCGGAATTCAGGCTGCCAAAGGATACGGTCGTAAAACATGAAATCAATAATTTAAAGAAATTAGGCGTCCACATCGAGACGGATGTTTTAATAGGAAGGACGATAACCGTTGACCAGCTTCTGAATGAAGAGGGTTTCGATGCCGTATTCATAGGCTCGGGCGCAGGGCTTCCTAAATTTATGGGAATACCCGGTGAGAATTTGAACGGCGTATTCTCTGCAAACGAATTCTTAACGAGAAGCAACCTGATGAAGGCATATAGAGAAGATTATTCCACCCCCATTAAAGCAGGTAAAATAACAGCCGTAGTAGGTGGAGGAAACGTCGCAATGGATGCTGCAAGGACAGCGCTCAGGTTGGGTTCGACAGTGCATATAGTATACAGGAGATCTTTTGAGGAAATCCCTGCAAGAGCTGAAGAAGTCCAGCATGCAAAGGATGAAGGTGTAATATTCGATATTCTAACCAATCCTGTTGAAATAATAGGTGATGAAAAAGGCTGGGTCAAGGGAATTAAATGCGTAAGAATGAAGCTTGGAGAGCCTGATGAATCCGGTAGAAAAAGGCCTGTAAAAATTGAAGGCTCCGAATTTATAATGGATGTTGATACGGTAATAATGGCACTTGGAACGTCTCCAAACCCTCTTATCGCATCAACCACAAAGGGCCTTGAGACAAATAAAAGAAACTGCATAGTGGCTGAGGAAGAAACAGGCCTTACATCAAGAAATGGAATATACGCCGGAGGAGATGCCGTAACGGGATCCGCAACAGTTATACTCGCAATGGGAGCTGGTAAAAAAGCTGCTAAAGCCATAGATGAATATCTTAGCAAATAATATTTTAAGCAAATAAAAAAGAGGCAAATGCCTCTTTTTTATTTGCTATCTTAAACCGCCGCGTTAAATACCTCTTCAAACTCTTCTGCTTCAAGCTTTTCTTTCTCGAGAAGAGCCCCAGCCACTTTTTCAAGTTTGTTCATATTTTGTTTCAACAATGTTTCAGCCTTATGATAAGAATCCTCGATTATATTTCTTATTTCCTTATCTATCTGAGCTGCCACCTCTTCGCTGTAGTCCCTGCCCCTTGTAAAGTCACGGCCCAAAAACACCTCATCGCGCGGACTTCCAAACGTCATAGGTCCAAGCCTATCGCTCATGCCATACTCTGTTACCATCTTTCTTGCAAGAGTTGTAGCCCTTTCAATATCATTTGTCGCTCCTGTGCTTATATCGTTAAGCACAAGTTTTTCGGCTGCGCGGCCGCCAAGCAGACCGATAATCTCAATGGATAAATCCGATTTAGACGTATAATTTTTATCCTCTTCAGGAAGCTGAAGGGTATAACCTCCCGCTCTCCCCCTCGGTATTATACTGATCTGATGTATAGGGTTCGCACCAGGCAGAAGCTTCATAACCACGGCATGGCCGGCCTCATGGAATGCTGTAAGCCTTTTTTCCTTTTCGCTCATAACCTTGCTTCTTTTTTCAGGACCTGCAAGCACTCTTGTTATGGATTCCTCAAGTTCCTGCATGCCTATCATTTTTTTATTTTTCCTCACAGCCAAAAGCGCTGCTTCATTCATAAGGTTCTCCAGGTCCGCACCTGTAAATCCGGGAGTTCTCTTTGCCAGTATCGAAAGATCAACTTCACTTTCAAGAGGTTTACCTTTCGAATGCACCTTTAGTATTGCTTCTCTTCCCTTTATATCGGGAATACCCACGACAATCTGCCTGTCAAACCTGCCCGGACGCAGAAGCGCCGGATCGAGTACATCAGGTCTGTTTGTCGCAGCGATTATTATAACACCTTCGTTTACTCCAAATCCATCCATCTCAACCAATAACTGATTTAACGTCTGTTCTCTTTCATCATGTCCGCCGCCAAGACCTGCACCTCTTTGCCTTCCGACGGCATCTATCTCATCTATAAATACGATGCTTGGGGAATTCTTTTTTGCCTGTTCGAATAGATCTCTCACCCTCGATGCTCCAACACCGACAAACATCTCAACAAAGTCAGAACCGCTTATGCTGAAAAACGGCACCCCCGCCTCACCTGCGACAGCTTTTGCAAGGAGCGTTTTACCTGTTCCCGGAGGCCCTACTAATAAAACGCCTCTGGGTATCCTTGCCCCAAGCTCAATATAGCGCCTCGGCTCTTTTAAAAAGTCAACTATCTCCTCAAGCTCAGCCTTTTCTTCATCTGCCCCTGCCACATCGTCAAAAGTCACTCTCTTTTTTTCATTTGTCACCATACGGGCTCTGCTTTTACCAAAGGACATAACTCCGCGTCCTCCGCCACCGCTCTGTGACTGCTGCCAGAAGATAAACCAAAATGCTATTATAAAAATGACAAGAACTACCGTAGGAAGCATTGTAACCCAAAACGGCAAAGGTTGTGTGGGAATATCGGCAATCTTTATGGATTCATCAGGTATATTATTCTGTGTCATTATATCTTTTACATCTTTATAAAAATCCCTTCCATCCAGCACCAGTACATTAAACTGCTCTCCGGATTTAAGTACCCCTGTTACCTTTGTTTCAGCGATATTTAATTCACTTACCTGCTTTTGTTTTACAGCCGTCAGCAATTCGCTTTTAGTCATGTCTTTTTTTGTCTTTCCACCACTACTGAATATATCTGCAGCTAAAAAAATCGCAATAATTATCAATATCCACAGGCTGGCACTACGAAGCATTTTTTTCATAGCTAGCCCCCCTTTCTAATCTAGCATGTTTTTAACAATTATTAATTTTAGCATAACAAAATAGCAAATACAAATATTTGTTTACTTTACCTTCAATCCATAATTTGAAATCAGGCATAAATAGGATTATGTTATTTTGAGCGGCGAATAAGTGTTCAAAATGACATAAGTTCATATTACGAATCGAAGTTACTTTACTCCGGTTACATATTTTATATTCAAAAAATAATTATTCCAATCAAGGCTAAAGAAATTATTTCGTTTCATACACTTCTTTCTTAAGTATTCCGATAAACGGAAGATTTCTGTATCTTTCTGCATAATCAAGCCCGTATCCTATAACAAATGCATCTGGGATTTTGAAGCCTTCATATTTGATATCAAGGTTAACCATTCTTCTGTCCGGCTTATCCAAAAGGCAGCATATTTCAACATCTGCAGGCTTTCTCGAATTCAGATTGCCGAGCAGATACTTCAACGTATACCCCGTATCTATGATATCTTCGACGATCAAAACATGCTTGTTCTCGATATCTGAATCCAGATCCTTCAATATCCTCACAACACCGGATGATTGGGTAGAGCTTCCATAGCTCGATACAGCCATAAAATCCATAGTGCAGTCAACTGTTATTTCCCTCATAAGATCTGCCATAAAGGGTACGGATCCCTTTAATACTCCTATAAGCATGAGATCTTTATTTTCATAATCCTTTGAAATTTGTTTGCCAAGCTCGGCTATTCTCTCGGCAAGCCTCTCTTTTGTTATCAAAACTTCCTGTACATCATCATTTAGCATTTTATTAAACCCCCAACCTTTTATACGCGAGTTTCAACACTCTTCTTGTGTTTTCATCGATCTTAAAACTGTCACTCATCTTTAACCCCACAGCCCATAAAATTTCTCTTCCACAGGATATCAAAGGTACTTTATTCCTTTCATTCCTCGGAATCTTGCTGTCTATAAATATTTCCTTCAACTTCTTTTTATATCTCATTCCTAATGGTACTATGCAATCCCCATCATGCCTTGATCTTACATATAGCTTATACTTTATTTTATCATAATCAAAATATTTAACAAATGAATCCGCCTTTTTATAATCAATATCACTGCCTATGATTTCAGCTCTTATCTCTCCTCCGATCTCAGGAATTTTCGTAACGCCCGGTACCGACATATCATAACAAAACGGCCTTATACTACCATTGCCGGATTTATCGATACATAAGATTTCATAGCTTATAATAGCTTTAATATCGCCGGGAAGTTCAACGGCACCTCCTGTAGCGCCCTGCTTAATTATAGAAAGTATCAGTTCTATGTGTTTATTTTCTATTTCATTTAAATCTCCCTTGACAGAAAATATAGCCCTCCTTATTATTCTTTTTTTTATTGAATCATGCAAATTCCGGATGTCATTTATATTTATATCCACACGATGGTTTTTTATATATGCAATCTTTTCAAAAATCCCATCGGAATATTCATTTATAAAATCATTGTCCTCAGATACCAAACTTGCCGTATTTGAAAGTGATAGTTCAATTCTTTTATTAAAGTTTTTTTTAATATATGGAATCAGTTCAAGCCTTATTTTATTTCTCGTATAAACAGGTACGAAGTTGGTTCTGTCAATCCTCGGGGCAATATCGTTTTCCCTGCAATATTTTTCTATATCTTCTCTCATCGTAAACAGCAGCGGCCTTATATAAAGCATGTCGCGAACAGGCTTTATTCCGCACAGTCCGTCAAGTCCCGCACCCCTTATCATCCTCATCAGTATAGTTTCCGCCTGATCATTCATATTGTGGGCAAGCGCAATTTTATTAGCTCCTATTTTTTTCGCGATATCACAAAAAAAAATGTACCTTTCTCTTCTGCCTGCCTCCTCAGTGGATAACCCATCTTTTTCGGCCATACTATTTATATCGGCATATTTGATCGAATAAGGTATATTAAATTTTATGCAAAAATTTTTAACATACTCAGTATCAAGATCGGCTTCCATTCCCCGCAGCATGTGATTTAAATGGGCGGCATGAATCTTCAAACAATATTCATCTTTTAAGGTATATAAAAGATGGAGCAGTGCCATGGAATCCGGCCCGCCGGATACCCCGACAACCACTACATCACCTTTTTTCAGCATATTATATTTTTTAATTGTATTTAAAGCGCTCTGTAACATAATTTCACCCGAGTCAATTTTCAATAGCGACCAAAGTTTTAGTACAAGTATATATGAATATAATATATTTTATCATATATTTTGTAAACACTATAATAAAATTCTCTCCCTATAACGCAAAATATATTCTACAGCGGATAGCAAATATAAAAGAACGGGGAGGTTATTTCCCCATTCTTTTATAAGACTTGCCATATTTTAGATACCATTACGGTCATATCATCAGGTATGCCTCCTTTATTTCTTTCCTTTGCTTTTTCTATTATCATGTTTGCAATTTCCTGGGGATTTTTGCTTTTAATCTCTTCAAGGATGCCTATGACCCATTCCGTGTCAACCTTACCTCCCACATCCAAGACTCCATCTGTCATCATAATAACAAAATCCCCATCCGACAGCCTTTCCTTTTTTATTTCCAGATCGACATCATTTAATATGCCTATGGGAAGGGTAGTGGAATTAATTGTTTCTATAGTCCCGTTCTCTCTTTTTATAAAAGTGGATACTGCTCCTATTTTTATAAACTCGATATCCCCAGTGTAAAGATCTGCAACTGCAAGATCTATCGTAGCATATTCATCATCCTGTGATCTTAAAACCATAGCGGAATTTATCGCCTTGAGAGCAGTCGATTTATCAAAGCCGGCTTCAAGATATTTCTCAAGAAGACTTACGGCAGCATTGCTTTCAATTGCTGCGGCGGGTCCGGTGCCCATGCCGTCGCTTAAAAGCATCATATACTTACCGTCATTCAACTCCAGGAATGAGTAATTGTCGCCCGATATACCTCCTTCATCCTTGACCACTCTTGAAATTCCGGTGGATACCTGATATTTTACATCCTCAATAAGTTTGAAACAGCATATTAAAGTACCTTCTTTTATGGCACAGGGCCTGCTGTCCCTTTTCATTTTTCTGTTTAAAACCTTCGATACCGCAGGGCATATATCCTTTACGCATTCCCTTTTCCCAAGACATGCCTTTTTATATATATTAACCTCATATTTATCGTTTTCATCCCTTGTAACAATAATATCTTCAAACAGCAATCCAGCTTTATCCAAGGTAGCTGCAAGCTCTTCCTCCACATCATTTTTAAACATAATATCTTTTTTTATTTCATCGGAAAGCTTCTTCAATATTCCATTGATGCCGTCTATCTGTTCACATATTACCCTCTTTCCCTCCAGTGCCTTCCTTCTCCATTTGTAATTCATTCTGTACAACTCATATACATAATTGCCGGCTTTGATTAATTGACCGACCTTCAGGCAGTTCTTCTTCAATATATCAGGTACGGTATCCATATCTACACGGCCATCCGTCTGTATCACATCCACCATTTGGAATACTCCCTGGTATGTATTATAAAAATCCCTCTTCCAGCAAATGTTTTTGGCTTCGCAGTTGGAACACACCCTGTCTACGATAGAGCTTATTACACTGCTTATTTCGCTGCCCTCACGGAGCTTTTCAGTATGCTCGTTATCCTGGAGCGTTTTTGAAAGTTCATCGAATACATCCGCAGTATGCAGGATTCTGCCCCTTATTATATCTTTTATCCTTTCAACATAGGACTGCTGTTCTATAAATTTTTCGGCAGAAGAGCCTGCATACGGTATCGCTTTTTTAAGGACGGATACGGGAAAGATCAAGAATATAAAAATACCTGTGATCAAGTCCGTAAAATTTACCACATTCCTAAAATTTCCAAGATAAAAAGCTATAATCATATCCCCCATCATAAATCCTATACCGGAACCAACTTTA
Source organism: Clostridiales bacterium (assembly GCA_030016385.1). Taxonomy (NCBI): domain Bacteria; kingdom Bacillati; phylum Bacillota; class Clostridia; order Eubacteriales; species Clostridiales bacterium. The sequence goes on from JASEJN010000036.1 coordinate 14,691, forward strand.
CCCATATCCTTGAATATACCAGAAAGCATTCCGGCTAAGGCATATGCCGATAAAATCTGGGGCGCGTTGCTCTGCGACATACATGTAATTATACCTATTGTCGTTCCGATAGCAGCCCCGACTCCCGGTCCCTGCCCATATGCCGCGGCTGTTATCACAAATACGGAGAGCACCGTCTTTAACGCTATGCCGAATATATATATGTTCGAAAGCCCCGATATGACCGCCCCGCAAATGATAGACAGGCATATTATCTCTTCATTTGACAGCACTTTTCTTCTCTTTCTTTCCGATATTACAGGTATCGAATAATTATATATGTAGACAAGAGCCATTACTATTGAAGAATCAAATAATGAAAGCAGAACGTATAAAGACACGAACGCCCCGTTTAAAATTAAACCGTACATGAGAGATATCGTTAGATTTACAGAAAAAGCAATAAACGATACCTTGAATGTGGATGTTTTTTTGTTGAGTTTGAAGATTCTGGCGGATAAAAATACCGCCGCCAGCGCGATAACAGACTCGACAGGCTTATATGTCCCACCTGCCGTCAGCGACCCTGCTACTATGCCTATACCTATGATGCTCGCACTTTTTATCCCCATAGTCGCTGCTGCGGATATTAAAAATGAGGTGCCAAAGGGAGATATCATATTCATTATAGAAACTCTCCCCATGAAAAAGCCTATTACAGTAAGCAATAAAGTTGAATCTTCAGCATAGTATATAATCTTTTTATACAAGCTATTCTTACTATGCTTGCTCGTATCGGTATGATACATCTTTTCCCGCGCATTATTTAAAACATTTTCCATAACCTCACCACCCGTTTCCTTATTTTGGTAAGGCTATTATACCATGTATATTCCATAATGTTTGTCATTATGTCGCAGTTAAAAATTTTTTTGAACGACAAATATTAGTTTATTTAATTAAACGGACTTAACATTCGACTAAAATAAAATGTTTTCTTTACTTATCCACAGTTAAATGGTCATCATTCAGTATTTAATAGAGATAAAAAATATACCTAAAAAAACTAACACCGCAGATTGACAAAAAATAAAAAAACAGCTGATATGCTGCTTTTTAAAATGGTAGCGGCGGTGGGACTCGAACCTACGACCCTTCGGGTATGAACCGAATGCTCTAGCCAACTAAGCTACGCCGCCATATCTGGTTGCGGGGGAAGGATTTGAACCTACGACCTCCGGGTTATGAGCCCGACGAGCTACCAGACTGCTCTACCCCGCGATATTTGGTGCCGGAAACCGGGATCGAACCGGTACGGTCTTTAAGGGACCGCAGGATTTTAAGTCCTGTGCGTCTGCCAGTTCCGCCACTCCGGCATTGTGGCGTGTATCAGGATCACCGTTCCACGCCCTGCTGCTATTATAGTATAGCATCGGGTTTTAATCTTTTCAAGTATTTTTTATTATTTTCTCCGATTCGCAATTTGAGCTTATGTTATTTTGAACACTCATTCGCCAGATTCAAATTTTGTAAGTTCTAAGACCCGCCTAATAACATTTTATCATGCCGTCAAGGTTATCGCATTCGCTCACAGTTATATATTCAGAATCAAGCTCTTCCATTATTGTCCTCAATATGAGCGTTCCGGCAGGTATTATGTCGGCTCTCTGCATCTGGAGCCCCCTTATTTTCTTTCTTTCATCGATGCCGCAGCGTGCAAACATGTCGAACATGGAGCACACGTTATCCCTGTAGATCTTATATCCATGAACCTTGTCGATGTCATAAACCTTAAGCCCCTGATTGACAGCCGCCAGAGATGTAATCGTGCCTCCTATGCCTGCAATTTCAAAACTGCCGCCACATGATCCTCCGACATTTCTGCAATCCGCTGAATGCGCATATCCGCTTCCCTTTATTTTCTCCACCGCACCGGCAATGGCATTTTTTATATACTGGGCAGCCAAACATATTTGGTCATCTGTTATATTATCCGTATTCATAAATTTTTCGGTTATTCTTACAGAGCCGATGTCTATGCTGTCGGCAAACTGTATTTTGCCTTTATCGCCCAGAATGATCTCAGTGCTCCCTCCCCCTATGTCTATCACAATTCCCGTTCCGCCAATTATCTGCGATGCTCCTGCAAAGTCCAGCCTTGCCTCTTCATCGCCTGATATTACTTTTACATCGATCCCTGTTTTGTCCTTTATCATTCCAATAAACTCGTCCCTGTTTTCGGCATCCCTTACAGCACTCGTTGCGATGGCTATAATCTCGGATGCCCCATAGCTCTGCGCTTTTCTTTTATAATCCATAAGAACACATACTGTTTTTTCTATCGCCTGTAGTGAAAGCTTTCTTTCACTATCCACATCTTTACCAAGCCTCGTTATTGTTGTCCGTTTTTCGATCCTTTCAATTGTTTTGCCAACTTTCCCAATATAAAGCCTCGTCGAGTTGGTACCTATATCTATAGCAGCTTTTATCATATAATACCTCTATTTTAGCTTAATTCAGCAAGAATTCCACCATTTTTTTAAATAATATGTTAGTTCATATTAATTAAAGCATTCCACATATGTGAAATGCTTCTTTTATTATCTAAAAAGCCGAGCCTCTCCTTGTATAACCTCCGCCCCTCTTTCCCTCTTGGTTCTTTTTTAAATCCTGATACTTTTCCTCGCTGTCTTTCAAAAACTTGGACAGCCGCTCCTCGAAGGACATAGATGCTGTTCTGCCCTTATCCTGCGACCAATCAATATCCACAGGTCGTGCGGATTTTTTATGCAATTCATCCCGGGCTTGTTTAATTGAAAGGCTCACCTTGCCATTATCCTCAATCGATATGATCTTTACCTTAACTCTCTCTCTTTCTTTCAAGAAATCTCTTATATCTTTTACAAATGTATCAGACACCTCAGAAATATGAACCAACCCTGTTTTGCCACCTGCAAGTTCAACAAACGCTCCAAAATTTGTAATATTTACTACAGTTCCATCTACAATGCTACCTACCTTTAGGGACATACAAAAAAGTTTCCTCCTTAATAAATTCAATGTGATAATTATATAATAATTAAAAAATAGTGTCAAGCATCCGAAATCTCTAACGGGTGCATATTTCATATTTGAAGAATATATATACACCTAAATATGAACTTATGTTATTTACAGCCTGTGAAATAGAGTATCACTTTTTATCATCTATTGCAAACACTATCTCACCGGGCTTAATCAGCCCTAACTTCTGCCTTGCGACTTTTTCTTTATATTCATTTGTTTTTGCGAACTCAATTTTATCTCTCAAATAAGAGTTCTGATTCTCAATCTTTGCGTTAGCCTGCTTGTATACATTAATCTGATTTTTTATCCTGCCTATCATTATCTGCTGTCCGATTACAGTATATCCCACATAAAAGATTAACGCAGCAGCAATGATATACCTGATTCTGAATTTCCGTTTTTTCATAATATCCGACCTTCTTAAATTTATTACGGTTAATTATTCTATACGTTTCAAAAAAATCCTGCAAAATTGCAAACTTTTATTAAATTATTACTTCAATTCGTAATTTTATCTTGTGTTATTTTGAACACTCATTCGCCAGATTCAAGTTTTATAAGTTCTAAGGCCTGCCGCCTTCTTTATTCTTGCCAAATCGTTTCCTTACAATATTGCTAAAAGATTTCTTGAAAAACTTCTTTGTGCCGTTGGCAGGTCCCCAGAATAAATTATATAAAAGTTTAAATGGTATCAGTGCAAATATATAAAAAATATGTACAATCCTGATTATTATATATATGATACCCCGATATAATTTGAGTATATATTCTGAAAACAGTTTGAGATATATAAATACTCCGAAACACATCCCTGCAAATGTATAAAACCGCAATGCCGCAAAATCTGCCCTCAGCAATATCGAAAACACCATACACCCGGTAATAAGCCAAAATAGCAAGTCCATAAAAGAAAGAAAAACCCTGGAAGGCTTTGTATAATAGTTAATGGTTCTATACATGTCAAAAAGCAGACCTATTGCGATACCTGCAAAAATGGATAATAAAAGAGACATAAACTGGACCTGTAATGTCGAAAGCATCGTCAACCCTCCATTAATCTATTTGAAGAGTTTGCTTAAAAAACTTTCACCTGCATGTTTGATATCCTGCTTCTCAGAATATGCACACATATCTATTCTACCGTTTATAGCCAGATCCCCTGTTTCAACATTTAATCTGCTCATATGCATGCCCGAGCCCTTTATAGTAAGGGTCCCCAGCGTTGTATCCAGTACTATCTGGCTTTCATTGAAGCTTTCAACATTCAGGATCCCGCTTAAAATAACCCTTTCCCTGTTTTCAAGAGAGATGTTCTGTCTCTTTTCAGAGACAATCCTTTTTTGCATTTGTATCTTTGCAGAATTTAGATTTTTCTTGTCATCCAAAATAATAACCCCCCGCAAGATATATGCCACTCTTAAATACACCTTATGATATTCTATAAGATTATATGAATATCATCATATATTTATGAAGGGTTATATATAAAGTTTAAATTATCTTACTTCACTGCCACTGGTATATATAAACGCTATTTTAAAAACCCGGTCAGCACATTCTTTACCTTGGGCACGACATAATGGCTGCCGCCCCTTGCCTTTACATCCTCGATCATCATCGATACGGCAAGCCTTGGGTTATCGGTATTCAAGGCTACAAACCATCCGTTTTCCTTAGCTTCCTTATCATTTTTATCAGCCTTTAATTCTGCCGTCCCTGTTTTTGCTGCTATTGAAACATTTGGTATCCTGCATTCCCTTGCAGTACCTTTGCTGTCTTCTACAACCTGTATAAGGTCATTCAGTATTATTTCAGCTTTGTCTTTCGGTATCGCACCCTCATGCCACACCTGGGGCGTACCGCCTTCCTTGAGTTCAAGGGCAGGCTTTAAAATATTGCCATTATTTACCAAAGATGAATAAATCAATGCGAGGTGCAATGTGCTGGTTTCAACTTTTCCCTGGCCATATCCCGTATCGGCCAGCTGTATATCATTTTGAAAGTCACCCTCGGTTATCATGGATTTTTTTATAGGATACTCAAAGGGAATATCCTCGCCTATGCCAAATGATGCTGCCCCGTCAATCATAGGCTTTCCTCCGATCTTAAGAGCCGACATCGCAAAATATATATTATCAGAATAGACAAGCGCATCTTTGAGGTTCACGGGCCTCTTGGGGTCTGATACTCTTTTTACATAATAATCGCCCCATGATTTATCCTTCTGCCAGGTTAACCCTTGTATGTTTATCTTTTCATCAGGATTTATCTTGCCTGTTTTCAAACCTATCCCTGCCGTAATCGCCTTAAATGTGGAACCAGGCGCATAAACCTGGGCGAATCTGTTCATAAGCGGCTTTTTAGGGTCATCATTCAATGCCTTCCACCGACTCTGTGAAATACCGAGCACCAACTGATTTGGATCATAAGAAGGGCTGCTGACAAGGGCCAGAACTTCGCATGTTTTTGGGTTTATTGCCGCAGCGTCCCCGGCATCGGGTGATAGCTGTTTGTATAGGGCATCCTGCATATTGGCATCTATGGTAAGCTTTATATCCTCCCCATTTTGAGGCTCTGTTTTTATTATAGTCTGTTTCCTGCTATTATCGGAACCTTCTATCCATATTTCGCCGCCGTTTTTGCCCCTGAGCCTTTTCTCAAATATCTGCTCCAGACCCGCCTTGCCTATTATATCCGAGTCGGTATATCCTTCAGAATTCAATTTTTTCAATTCATCGCCTGAAATATTGCCAACCCATCCTATAAGCTGGGCCATAGCTTCTTTATATGGATAGACCCGCGCCTTGACATTGGTAATTTTGACTCCCGGTATTTTAAGAAGATCATCAGTCCTGCCATCATTTTCCGGTATTTTTGCTATCGGCACAAATAAATCGTCCTTTACCCACTTCTGGTTTAAAAGGCTATCGATTTGATCGACGGCAATACCTAAAATGCTCGCTATCTTAGACTTTGATGTTTCTTTATCGTTTCCCAATTTCCCGGGCACGACACCCACCGATTGAACTGTGCCGTTGGCTGCAAGCTCTTTTCCGTTTCTGTCGAGCAACTCCCCTCTTTGGGCTTCAGACAGATTAAACCTCACTTTATCCCCCGGACCCATTTGGGGAAAAATCATCTGCTCGTTCCATACGATATGCCACTCGCTTTTGTTATTCTGTTTTTCCAAAACCATCCCGGCATTGTGTGAAAACTTGACTGTTCCTGCAGCAGTTTCCATGCTCATATCAAATGGTACGGATATTTTATTATTTTTGTCAGGCTTCATTTTTTCCGTTATCTTCGGTGTAATAGTGATTTTGCTTGCACCTATACCATCATAAATGTTTGTATATCTTTGAACAAAATTATCTTCAGATATATTTTTCTTGGTATCCGCGGAAAGCTGGGCATACATCGCTTTAAAATTTTCCTTGCTCCAGTTTGAAGCATATGTTTTAAATGCATCTTCAAACTTCGGCTGCCGCGAACATCCCGCATACAAAGCAGAAAAAACAGCCAGTACCAAAACAGCTATTATCTTTTTTTTAAACACTTGACCCCACTCCTTTTTATGCAAGCTCAATCAAGGCAATATGCTATTCTACGGACAGCCCTGTAAAAATTGGCCTAATGCTTTAAAAAAGCTTTATATAAAAGTTCACTTATAATATTACCACAACGGATAAATAATAGCTGCTTCTAAAAATTGTCTTCTCCTTCGATTATTTTATATATACCGGAGCTCTCGCCCTTTCTTACAACATCGGGAGTACCAAGAATCTGAGCCTTCAAAAATCTGCTGCCAAAGCGGATTTCGATTACATCTCCCGCTTTCACTTCGCTGCCCGGTTTTGCTGTCCTTCCATTTATAGATACCCTTCCTGTATCGCATGCCTCTTTTGCAACTGTCCTTCTCTTAATTATCCTGGATATTTTAAGATATTTATCAAGCCTCATAAAAAACACTCCAATACAAATTTTTTAAAATATACCAATAAATATAAAATATGTTCCCAAAGATATAGATGAAAAAAGCTCCCAAAGAAACATATGGGAGCTTTTTTTAGTATGCTATTTATTGACTCTGTCTTTGAATTCTTTGCCGGCTTTAAATACGGGAACCTTTGAAGCTGGAATAGCTATTTCTTCCATAGTCCTTGGATTTCTGCCTTTTCTTTCCCCTCTTGCCCTTACTTCAAATGTACCAAATCCGACAAGCTGAACCTTATCACCTTTTTCCATGGTTTCTTCAACGCTGTCTATAAATGATTTAAGAGCTTTCTCCGCATCTTTTTTTGTTAAACCACTTTTTTCGGCAATACTTGTAATTAAATCTGCTTTATTCATTATTTTCCCTCCTTAAAGATACACATGATGTTCATCACATCATAGATTAGCATATTCTTCATAAACTTGAAAAATCCTTCTTTTTAACCGATAGTTTTTATCAAAATTCTAAATATTATTCATTTTAGCCTCATTCCATAATTTATCCATCTCCGGTAATGTCATGTCTTCCAATTTTTTATTTAACTGACCGGCACTTTTTTCTATGTATTCAAATCTCCTGATAAATTTCTCAGTCGTGCTATTCAGTGCAAACTCGGGCATGACATTTAAAAACCTACATACATTCACCACAGCAAAAAGAAGATCTCCAAGTTCTTCTATTATTTTACCATATTCTTCTGATTTGTATACCTCAATTAATTCATTTAATTCCTCATTTATCTTTTTTATCGCATCTTCCATATTATTGAAGTCAAATCCAACCCCGGCTGCTTTCTCCTGAACCTTATAACTTCTCATAAGAGCCGGTAAAATTTTGGGCACATGCTTTAATACATCTGTTACGGTTTTGTGGTTTTGTTCCTTTCTTTTTATTTTATCCCAATTTTCAATAACATCTTCTGCTGTCAGGCATACATCATTTCCGAATATATGGGCATGTCTTTTTATCATTTTGTCCGTTATCTTATCCGTTACATCGTACAGATCAAATTTGCCCTCTTCTTTTGCGATCTGCGCATGGAATACCACCTGTAAAAGAACATCTCCAAGTTCCTCACAGAGTTTCTCTTCATCCTTTTGATCTATGGCTTCCAGGACTTCATAGCTTTCTTCAATCAGATACCGCTTTAAAGACTCATGAGTCTGTTTCCTGTCCCATGGGCATCCGCCGTTTCCCCTCAACCTTCCCATAATTTCAGTAAGGTCTTCCATATTGTATCTTCTCTTTGCCGCAGGAGGTATATAAATACTCGTCAGGTGGTCCACCCAATCAACCCTGTCTATATTGTAAAGGGGCATTTTCTCAATTCTTTCCATATCCTTTACCCCTGCCGCATGTATCATTGTTACCTCCTGCTCATCTTTATAATAATCCATGAGCTTAAGCTTTACGTCAGATGCAACTTTTCTATTATATACCTGAGTTATTATATTATGGACAGATGTGTCTACATGAATGTTTGCTATCTGCAGGCCATCCATGACCGTAAGCCCGTCGATGGGGTCTATAGGCAGAGCTTTTATCACCGCATCTATAAAACTTACCGACTGAACTATATCCACATCTATATTGCTTTGTTTTGCCAAAGATAAAATCATCTGTACGGTATCCTCCGCTACAAGAGGATTCCCCGGAACTGCATATGTAACATCATGTTCCCTCGCCATATCGATTATTTGCTTTGATATTTCCTCATATACCTTCTCAAAGGCCGGAAATTTGTCATAGTAATCATCAAAGCTTTTATATATTATTCCCATATCGTCAAGATATTTTACAGTTGGATGTATTTTTGTCCTCAAGTATAGGCATTTTGAATTTTCTATCGTCTTTAAAGCCTTCAGTGTAATGTCGTCTAAGGAGCCCGGTCCGAGCCCTACTATAGTTATCTTCCCCATTTTTGTTTTCACCTTTTTCTTTTCCTTCTGTATTTAATATAATTATTGATATCCCTGGCGGATACGCTTCCTGTTATTATTAGCATGATCATATAAACTATTATACCAGCTATTATAGATAAAATGGTAGTTATGCCGTTATTTCCGGATAATATTATCATCCTGTTATATGACATATTAACTATGATGCCCATTGCGATTCCGGATAAAAGGGGCCTTAAAAACATCTTGTCAATATCAAAGGATATGTAAGCACATTCCGAGGCGTCTTTAAAATTGAGCACCGCAGTTACAGCATAACCCAAGATGGTCGATATCGCAGCACCGCTAATATTAAGCATGGGCATCGAGGTCAATATAAAGACAAAAAAAAGCTTGAACAATGCTCCGATGGCTATATTTTTTACAGGCGACGTGACGTTTCCCACTCCCTGAAGTATGCTCACAAGGGTTTGTGCCAAAACTATGAAAACCACGCTTATCGAAAGCAGTCTCAGTATTTCCCCGCCTTCTCCCCTGCCCGGGAAAATCAGATGCAGTATTGGACCGGACAGTATAAAAAGGCCTATTGCGGACGGGATGGCTACGATCATAGATACTTTTATGGCACTTTCGGCCCGGTTTTTGATCCTATCCATATTTCTTATGGCTTTTACTTCCGACATTGCAGGAACAAGAGAAGTTCCAAGTGCAACAGAAAAAGTCAGAGGCACATTGATAAGGACGTGGGCTTTCCCCGTAAGCTGACCATACAGCTCGGTTGCCGTTTTCTGACTAAAGCCTGCTGCAAGAAGCCTGGCAGGTACAACCGCTGAATCTATCAAAGACATTATCGACCCTACCGTCATTCCGATGGATATGGGAAGCGCGATTTTTAAAAGTTCTTTTACAATATTTTCATCCTGACTTTTATCAAGAACCGCAGCTTTTAAAAATCTTTTTTTTTGAACCATGTATCCCGCAAAAAGCAATATGCACCCGAGTATGGCGCCCGCGCATGCTCCGAATGACGCACCTGCTGCGCTTATGCTCACGCCATAAGGCATAAATATATATGTAAGACCTACCCCCACTATAACCCTTCCAAGCTGTTCAATTATCTGAGACGCCGCTGGCATGGACATCATCTGCATGCCCTGAAAATATCCTCTGAAACCATTCATAACGGATACGAAAAAGGGAGCAAAAGAAATAGCAATCAGCGAATAATATGCATCGCTTCTCCATTTCAATAGTTTAAGGATCAATGGGGCAAAAATATACAGCAGGATTGAAGCGGCAGCGCCGATTATGCTAAGTATCCTGAGAGAAACCTTAAAAACCCTGTATGCCTGATAATCTTTCCCTGTAGCTATTCTCTCGGAGACCATCTTGGATATGGCAACAGGGAAACCCGATAAAATGCCCAGTATGAACATATATATAGGATACGACAATTGATATATGCCTATGCCCTCGTCGCCTATAAGCATTGTAACAGGCCATCTGAAAAACAGCCCTAAAAACTTTGCGACGATACCCGACACGCCCAGTATGATCGCACCGGTCACAAAGCTTTGTTTATCTTTCATGTTTTACCCCCTTTATATACTGCATTAAACTCTGATTCACCAAAACTTTCATAACGTTCATTGCAATATTCGGAAAACATAATTTTATTTATGCTGAATCTCAAATTGCGAATCGAAGAACTAAAATAAAATTCTTTTCAAATTATGCTATTCAGGGGAAATATAAAATATGATAACAAAAGAGTCTGCCTTTATGACACTTGTAGGTTTATGACGTGTATAAATTAACCGGCCTGGAAAAGTCAGGCCGGTTAATTATTCTTAAGCATAAAAAAAGCAGCATTTGCTGCTTTTTATTGTTCCATCTGTTTGCCCAAGAAACCTGCGGCTGTTTCTGCAAGTTTTCTTTCAGTATCACCCATAATAGTATCAGCCTCTTTGGATAAGATTATCACCGAGCCTATAGGATCGCCTTCTGCGATTATCGGAGCTATTACCTGTGAAGTATACTTTGTGCCGTCTTCCTCGTCAGCTGATATGGCAAAACCGTTACCGTTATTTTTATCGGTCCGGATAACGGTTTTTCTTTCATTCATAATCGTCTCAATATCTTCGCTGATCCTTTTATCCATGTATTCTTTCTTTGTCGCCCCTGCCACAGCAACAATAGTATCTTTATCTGATATCAAAACCGTATGTCCTAATGACTGTTGGAGTGATTCTGCATATTCTTTTGCAAAATCGCTCAATTCTCCGATAGGTGAATACTTTTTTAATATGACTCCACCTTCGCGATCAGTAAAGATTTCGAGAGGGTCTCCTTCCCTTATCCTTAATGTCCTTCTTATCTCTTTGGGGATAACCACCCTTCCGAGGTCGTCTATACGCCTTACAATACCGGTTGCTTTCATAATGTCCCTCCTTAAAGCTTTTCTCTTGTAAATATTATTCTGCATTTATATACATTTTATTCATATTCTGTTAAATGCACAAAATATAATCATTTAACTCCTAAAAATATATTTCTACATTTTTAAAAAAAATATACACATAAAAGCCATGTTTGTAAAATTTTATTAAAAAAGAGGCTGTCTCATAATAAATAAACAATACAAAATATTAAGCATCTCCAATTTGTGAAGTCAATATTTTGTATATAAAATTTATTTTGAGACAGCCTCTTTCATGGATATGATTGATTACATATTTTATATCTGAATACACTCAAATATGCTGCCAGCCCCTGATTATTTTGAATTGCTTATATTCTTATCATATGTCTGTATTTTAGCCTTCGAGTACCAATCGTTAAAGTCAGCCTCATATTTCTGCTGCTTTTTCTGGTTTAAAACGGTAGTTTTAATGTCATCTTTAACCTTATCCAAAGGTTTTACAGGATATTCGGTCTTCTTTGTAACTTTTATAATATGGTATCCATACTGTGACTTAACAGGTTCGCTGACCTGCCCTTCTTTTAGAGCCATAGCCGCTTTCATAAAATCCGAATCATAATTAGGGTCATTATACTGAACCTCTCCGAGGCTCCCACCCTGCTTATTCGTCCCGGAATCCGTCGAATACTGCTTTGCAAGAGCAGCAAAATCTTCACCCTTATCGAGTTTCTGCTTTATGGTCTTTGCAAGATTGAGATCATTCTCGCCTACCAGTATATGGGAAACAGCCATGGTATCCGGTTTTTCCGTAAAACTGTATGGATTATCATTATAATACTTTTTGATTTCATCATCGGATACGGTAACATCCTTGGTTGCGTATTCCGCAACTTTCTGGCGTATAACCTGGGTTCTGGCAAGTTTATTCAACAGATCATCACTTAACTTATTATCGGACATCCATTTTTTAAACTCATCGTCGGTCTTGCCTTCTTTTATTTTATCTATAATTTTTTTAGTTTCGGTTTTAATTTCATTCTCATCTTTAAAAATCTTCAGTTCGGTCGCTTTTTCCTCAATCACTTTATCCTGAATCATATCATTCAGAACTTCTTTCTTATATCCGTTCAATAGATCCTTGCCTTCCTGAGTTGAAAAATACTGGTCGGTATACTTCGTCGAATCGCTCGCCTTAAGCTGTTCTTTTATGTCCTGTTCCGCATAATTATATATTTGATCCAATTCACCGCGGGTTATATACTGATTTCCCACCTTTGCGACCTTTTCCTTTGCGATCGCACCCTTGCTCTTTTCTATAAACGCACAGCCGGATAAAGATACGACGGCTGCCATGGCCAACGCTAAAAAGAGCATTGCTTTTTTCTTATATTTTCCCAAATCAATCCCTCTCCTTTATGCTTTATAAGCCTTTTTTCCAAACGAGTGCATTAAATATATTATAATACAAATACATATATATCGCACGGTATTTAAATCTGCTATGCAGTCTTTACGACCTGCAGATTGTTCATCGCCCCAAGCAATTCCTGCAGCAGTTTTAATATCTCATCGTCCTTGAGTTTATTAACCTTCAATGAAAAATACGGAACTTTCGAAGAATTAAATAAAAGCACCTTGCCGAACTTGCCGGCAAGCTTAATCATATTCTTAGATATTAAAGAAATATTTTCATTGCAATAGAGATTTATAATGTCTCCCTTTTGGGATATAGCTGAAATACCGCATTTGGATGCGACGGATTTTATATATGCTACTTTCAATAAATTTTGCAATGCACAGGGTATATCCCCAAACCTATCTTCAACTTCCTCCTGTATATCATACATGTCCTGTATATCCCTTATGGAGGCTATCTTTTTATATATTTCAATCTTTTGCGTTTCATCGCTTATATAACTGCTGTCTATATATGCATTTATGCTGATATCCACAGATGTCTCCACAGGTGCTGAAGATACTTCTCCTTTTATCTCATTGACTGTTTCCTGAATAAGCCTGCAGTACATGTCATATCCTACCGCTTCCATATGCCCATGCTGTTCAGCGCCAAGCATATTTCCGGCTCCTCTTATCTCCAGATCCCTCATGGCTATTTTAAAACCGGAGCCGAACTCGGTAAATTCCTTTATAGCCTCCAGCCTCTTTTCAGCTACCTCTGCAAGAACCTTATCCTTTCTGTAAGTAAGATAGGCATATGCCATCCTGTTGGACCTTCCGACCCTCCCCCTTAGTTGGTAAAGCTGGGATAAGCCCATCTTATCGGCGTCGTATACTACAAGTGTATTCACATTTGGTATGTCAAGCCCCGTCTCGATTATGGTAGTGCATAGCAAGACATCATATTCACGCTTTAAAAAACTCTCCATTACGTTCTCAAGCTCATGCTCGCTCATCTGCCCATGCCCGATGCCGATCCTTGCTTCCGGCACCAGTGAACTGAGCCTTGCGAACATATCCTTTATAGATTCCACCCTGTTATATACAAAATATACTTGCCCTCCTCTGTTCAGTTCCCTCAATATGGCATCCCTTATAAGCTGCTCATTGAACTCCAGGACATAAGTGGAAACAGGGTATCTTTCCTCCGGTGGTGTTTCGATTATACTCATATCCCTCACATTTAAAAGCGACATATGGAGGGTTCTCGGAATAGGTGTCGCAGTCAATGTGAGCACATCCACATTTTTTTTGATATTTTTAATCTTTTCCTTATGGGCGACGCCAAAACGCTGCTCTTCATCTATGATTAAGAGCCCTAAATCCTTAAAAACCACATCCTTTTGAAGAAGCCTGTGAGTTCCGACCAGTATGTCGATGCTTCCCTCTTTTAACTCCCCCAATGTTTTCTTCTGCTGCGACGAAGACCTGAACCTGCTTATCATATCTACTTTTACAGGAAAGTCTGCAAATCGCTGCATAAAATTGTTGTAATGCTGCTCCGCAAGTATTGTCGTCGGCACTAGAAAAGCGACTTGTTTTCCATCCATAACAGCTTTGAATGCAGCCCTCAGTGCAACTTCGGTCTTACCATATCCCACATCGCCGCAAAGTAGCCTATCCATAGGCCTTTTACTTTCCATATCCCTTTTTATCTCTTCGATGGCTGTCAGTTGGTCAGGAGTTTCTTCATAAGGAAATTCCTCTTCAAACTGTGCCTGCCACGGCGTATCGGCCGAGAAAGCATGCCCCTCGACTTTTTGCCTTATTGCATAGAGCTTGACAAGGTCTTCAGCCATTTTTTTAATGGATTCCTTGACCTTGACCTTCGCTTTACTCCATTCGGTGCCGCCAAGTTTATATATCTTGGGAGGTTTCCCCTCGGAACCTATATATTTTTGTACAAGATCCAGCTGTTCCACCGGAACATATAGTTTATCTCCTGAGGCATATCTTATATCGAGATAGTCCCTTTTTATTCCATCCACTGTAAGCTGTCCGATGCCCTGAAATATACCTATACCGTGATTTACATGGACGACATAGTCGCCTATCTTAAGATCCGTAAAATTTTTTATCTTCGATGATACCCCGCTTTGAGACATAAACCTTCTTCTGTGCTTTTTCTCTCCGAATATCTCCCTGTCCGAAACGACTGCAAAATGTATTGCAGGATATTCAAACCCTTCCGATATTGCGCCGTTTGTTATGATAATCTGTCCCGGCAGAATATCCTCCGGATAAACATCATAATATGCTGTCTCAATACCCTTTTCCCTTAAAGTTTCCGCTATCATTCGCCCTTTTGCAGGTGTTCCCGATAATATAACCACTTTATATTTTTTTAACTTCCAGTCTTTTATGTCTTCGATTAAAAGCTCTATTTTGCCATCATATGAATGAATGGATACCGCATAGAAGTTCACTGCTGTAACCGGCCTAAATTTTTCCACATTTTTCGGGAACAGATTGAGTGTCAGTAATTTATTTTCACGTATGGACCCTAAAACTTCACCCTTTGGATATAAAAGTTCTCCCTGCAGGGGCATTACATTTCCCTTTTCAAGCATGGTTTTGTATAGCTCCTGAAATTCAAAAGATTGAGTGTCTATTCTCTGAATTACTCTTTGCGGTTCATCGACCATAACCAGTGGTTTATCCTTAAAAAAGTCAAATAGCGTAAAAGACCTGCTATAGAAATACGGGAAAAAGCTATCGATCCCCTCAAAATAAATGCTCTCTTTAAGTTTCTCGGCTATATTGCCCATCCTGGTCCTTAATCGGCTTTCAGCTTCCTTGTTTTTTTTGCTTCTGAAATTTTTGATCTGACTTTCCGCATCATTTTTTATTTTTTCATATGCTTTTTGTATTGTTTCACGTGAAACAATCATTTCCCTTGCAGGAAAAATCTGGGCATAGTTGACCTTTTCCGTCGATCTTTGTGAAAGCACATCAAACTGCCTTATAGAATCGATCTCGACATCAAATAATTCCATCCTGTAAGGCTTATCGCATATCATCGGGAAAAAATCGATTATGCCTCCCCTTATGCTGAATTGTCCCTTCCCTTCCACTATATCCACTCTTTCATATCCTGCAATAATAAAAGTATTTATAATATCGCTTAAATTTACTACATCGCCAACTTTGAACTTCAGAGAATACTTCCTTACAATATTCGGATCTATATACCTTTGAGCGATATTGTCGACAGAAGTTACAACAATGCAGTTATCCCCTTCCATTATTCCATTTATGACTTTCAGTCTCTCGCTTGCGATATCCCAGCTTACGGCTTCAATATCATACAGCATCGCCTCCCTTGACGGAAGGTAATATACCTTGTCTGTAAAAAAACATAAATCTTCATATATTGTTTTTGCTTCCATATCATTATAAGTTATGAGCATCACAGGCTTATTGACAGAATCATAAACAGAATAAACGATGTGGCTTTTGCTGGACCCAGATAATCCGTTTACGGCAACAGGATTCAGGCCCTTTTTTATATCGCTGAGAAGAAGATTGAATTCGTTCATTTCATACAAGGGTTTGATAAGTCCGTTCATATATTACACCTCATTTTAAGACAAAAGCATATTAACCTGAGAGCTTAATGCCATCAGGTTTATATTTCTATTATTAACAAAATCAGTCGCCATTTATTCATCTTGCATTAACGATTCATGTTTGTAACTGTTATAAGTATTCATGGCTTTATCTATTCCATACCTTATGATATATTCTATACCTTCTGCTGCGACTTTTACAACATCATTTATTATCTTTGCTTCATAATCGTCAAATCTTCCGAGAACATGATTTATAAGATCGCCCCTATTCATGCCTATCCCGACCCTCACCCTCGGGAACCCGCAGCTTCCAAGCTGGTATATAATCGATTTCATGCCATTGTGGCCTCCATCGCTTCCCGACGGCCTGAGCCTTATCCTTCCAACGGGCAGATTAACGTCATCATATACGACTATCAGGTTCGATAGCTGTATATTATAAAAATTTACAGCATCAACTATGCTCTCACCGCTGGAATTCATATATGTTTCAGGCTTCAGCAGCAAAACTTTCTCTCCATCGATAGCACCTTCGCCACACATCCCTTTAAATTTTTTTTTGCTTATCTTTATATTATTTTTATATGCGAAATAATCGACTACGTGAAATCCTGTATTGTGCCTGGTATCCTGATATTCTATCCCGGGATTGCCAAGACCAGCAATTATGTACATGTTACCTCTCCTTCTCTTATGTGCTTAAGGTCCATACAGCCTATTTGAATAATATTCTAATGATATAAAATATGCATCCATATACTTTATTTATATAATACTATTTTTCCCCATATATAGGAAGGGGGACGGTCTCTGTTAATTATTAACAGTTAACCGTCCCCTGTTTGTCTCCTGAATATAACGGGTCCTCCTGCGCTGCCTCTTTCTGTTTATCATTTTTTTATGTTTGCTCGTATCATGCCTGAAATCGGTTATTTCCACCAGCAGATAAATAAAAATCAATACTGCTGGAATTATTTCGCAAATTATAATTCCGATTTCTGTACTGACAAATCCGGATATGTATGTCATGTACGGGATTTCAATAAAATTTATTTTTGAATTTACAATTAAAACAAATATCAAAAATAAAGTGGAAATTAAAATAATACTAATGAATTTAATTACATATTTCACATTCACGCGCCACCCATTCTCTTTATTTAGCAATCAATAAATATATTATAATGCAAGATGGAATATGAAATAAAAAAATCATATGACAGAGATATCCCTTTATTTACATAAGTTATAATGTAATCCCCTTAAAATATATCGGTTAATAAAATATTACAGAAAAAATTACAGAAAAAACGAAAAAATGGTAATAAAAAATTTTAAAGAGGATATAATAATGAATGTACATTAATTCATTTTCCCCATCCCACTACATATAAAAATCCTTCCAGTTTTACTGGAAGGATTTTTATATGTTATTCAATATCTTTTATATGCTAATTAGTCTGTTGACTTTTTTCAGCGAGTTTCACATTTACTGTTGCAGTACTATTGCTGCTCTTTTGCCATACCTTGAGCTTTACAGACTCTCCAGCTTTATGCTTCTGAAGCTCATTTATAAGATCATCGGAAGTTGGAAGTTTTACACCATTTATTTCAAGGATAACATCGCCGGCCTTTATACCCGCTGCCTCGGCTGCACCTCCTGCCTGAACCGAATCCACTCCGACACCTGCAGGGCAACTATACTGTTTTGCCAACTCATCGGTAATTGTAACAACATAGACGCCAAGATACGGACGGCTTACATACCCATTTTTCATAAGCTGCTCGATGATCGTTTTAGCATCGTTTATAGGTATTGCAAATCCCATACCCTCGACATTGCTGTCTACGAATTTTATGGAATTTATACCTATTACCTCTCCATTCTCATTTATAAGCGCTCCGCCGCTGTTGCCCGGATTTATCGCCGCATCGGTTTGTATTAGCTTATAACTTCTCACATTTCCCGAATTATCATCCGTACGTATGTTCTCGCTTCTGTTCAATCCGCTTATAACGCCTGATGTTACAGATCCTGCATATTCTTCACCCAGAGGATTTCCTATGGCGATTGCAAGATCTCCGACCCTTACTTTTGAAGAATCGCCGAATTTTGCTACGGGAAGATTGGTTGCATTAATTTTAAGAACAGCTATATCGCTTGTGGTATCCTGCCCCACTACCTTTGCTACAAACTGCTTCTTCCCACCAGGCAGTGTAACTGTAATCTTTCTGCCGCCGTCTATAACATGCTGGTTTGTTACGATATATCCGCTTTTATCAAATATGATACCGGATCCTGAGCCCTCGGCCACCTGATTCTGCCCAAAGAACCCTTCCTTTACGATCTCTGTATCGACTCCCACTATAGAAGGCCCTGTTTCCGCAGCTATTTTTGCAATAATGCTTGAAGGCTGGGTATAACTTATGGAGTTTGTCTTTGAATTCTGGTCCGATGTCGAGGGAAAAGTATATGATTTATTGATACTGCCGCCATTATAATAATTTACATATGCCCCTCCTGCCACACCGCCTACCAGAGCCGAGATAACTATGCAAGCAATATAAGAGAGCGCTCTTCTAAACCAGTGCCTCTTCCTCGGTAAACTTTTGACGCTTATATAGCTGTTCTTCTGCTCATCCTCCTGGGGATTGGAATTGAAATTGTAACCTCCCAAATTCTGCGGATATTCCGCAGTCTTGTCATCATATGAATTATTAACAGGTTGGCCTTGATTTTCCTGATTCTTGTTTATATTATCATTATTAAAATCCATATTAACACCTCCGGTTAATTTAACCTTCTTATTTATTACGCTTTTATTATATTTGCCCTGTTTGAATATTACGTGAACAACATGTAAACTAATTTTGACATCATGCAAGCGTCAAAGTAAAGTAAAATGTTGTCCCCTTGCCTTCTTCAGATTCAACCCATATGCTTTCGTCATGCTGCTTTATTATCTGCTTGACAATAGAAAGTCCCAGGCCAGTCCCCTTTTTAGTGCTCCTTGACTTGTCTACCATATGGAATCTATCCCATATGAGCTTCAATTCCTTTTCGGGTATGCCGACACCCGTATCCCCTATGCTAACTACCACCTTTCTGTCTTCTATACTTGTCTTTATCGTTATGATACCGCCATTACCTGTGAATTTTATTGCATTGTCTATAAGGTTGGATACAACCTGACCTATTCTGTCTCTGTCCGCCAATACATAAAGCTCGTCACCGTATAATACGACATTGCCGGATAGATCCTTTTCCTCTATTTCTTTTTCAAATCTTATTATAGTTATCCTTATAAGTTCGTTTATATCGAATTTACCTATTTTCAGAGAAAATTCTCCCGATTCGAGCCTTGACAGATCAAGCACATCCGATATGAGCCTGGTAAGCCTTTTAGATTCGCTAAGTGCGATTTTCAGATAATATTTCTCCTTATCCTCGGCAATTGTTCCATCGAGTATCCCCTGTATAAATCCTCTTATGGATGTTATGGGCGATCTGAGTTCATGAGAGATATTTGCTATGAAATCCCTTCTTAAGTTTTCAAGATTCTCAAGAGCATCCGCCATATGGTTGAATGTTTCTGCAAGCTGTCCGATTTCATCCTTTGAAATATTCTTGACTCTTTTTTTAAATTCACCATTCGAAATGAGCCTGGCGGTTTTATTTATTTCATTTAAAGGTTTTATCAATATCCGCTGTGAGAAATAATATATTACAAAAATTGAAATGCATATTGTAAAAATAGCTGAAATCCAGATAAATTTATAAATTTTTATAAGACCACTTACGATTCCCTGAACAGATGTATTGAAAACAGCCGCTCCTACAATCTGGTTATTTATAACGAGGGGAAACATTACAGTGAGCATATGCTGCTTGAAAATATCGCTAAAGACATCTTCCTTTACAACGGTTTCCCCATCCTTGAGCACCTTTGTCACATCGTCGTTCAGCAAAGACGTCCCTATAAGATTCTGATTTTCACTGCTCGATACGCCGACAACCTCATACCAATAATTGACAAACCATATTCTCGAGTCTACCAACGCATCCATTACCCTTAAGTCGGCAAAAAGATCATCCGGTTTTAAATTACCGTTTCCATATTGTTCGTAAAAACTGTTAAGTATAGGTGCCTGGGATAAAAGCGCCTGTTTTTTTTCATTATAATAATTACTTTTAAACCACGCCGAAAAAGCCGCAGCAAGAAACATGAAACTTATGGCCATCACTCCAAAATAGGTGATCAGAAGTTTGGAATAGAGGCTGTGTTTCATCGAAGGAAGCTTTATTTTCATTGTCTTACCTCGAATTTATACCCAACGCCCCATACAGTTTTAAGGCTCCAGTTTACGCCTTCCGTTTCTATTTTTTCACGGAGCCTTTTTACATGGACATCAACGGTCCTTGAGTCGCCTATAAAATCGTACCCCCATATTTCGTTTAGAAGCTGCTCTCTTGTATACACTTTATTTGGATTCTGCGCCAGGAAATATAAAAGTTCAAGTTCCTTAGGAGGCATTTCGATAATGCGGCCTTTGATCACAACCTGGAACTTATCCATATCGATTACTATTCCATCATAGCTTATGACCTTTTCTGCCTCTGCCGGCTTATACCTTCTGAGTACGGCTTTCAATCTGGCCATCAGTTCCTTGGGTTCAAACGGCTTTACTATATAATCGTCTGCTCCAAGCTCAAGTCCCAGAACCTTATCAAAGGTTTCCCCTTTTGCAGTAAGCATTATTACGGGCGTATCATACTTTTTCCTGATCTCCTTCAGGACATCCCACCCGTTCATTATGGGAAGCATTATATCCAGAATCACAAGCTCTATTGTGTCATCCATCTTTTCTATTGCTTCCCTTCCGTTATATGCCTGAACACATTTATATCCTTCTTTTTCGATGTACATCTTTAAAAGCTCCGATATATTTACATCATCATCAACAATAAGTATTTTATTAGCAGATTCCATTCTCCGCCTCCGTTCTTTTCATCTATTTTATGGCAGTGTCAAAAAATGAAATTGTTTTTACTTAAACATTACCATCTCTATTTTTATAAAGTTTATGACTATCCATACATGAATTTTGAAATATCTTATATATATTATATACTTTTAAAATAAAAAAAGAAAAGTTAATATTCTTCAAACTTCGATTCGTAATATGAACTTATGTTATTTTGAACACTCATTCGCCAGATTC
>JASEJN010000037.1 GCA_030016385.1 Clostridiales bacterium
AGGGTAACTTCCACTTTAAGAGGATAAGGGGTGGAACTTAATTTGATAATTGAGTTATTTTATATACCTTTCAAGAAGATGTATTCTTCTCGTGGACAATTATGATTTTTCAGATTATAATGAAAGGACAGGAATGTAAAGTACAGAATAATGTGGAGCTGATGTCAGAGGCAAATTACAGAATGTAAAAGTGATGGTAGGTTACGAGGCGGATGAAAGAAGAATCCCGGGGCTTTAGATGTGAAAGGTTCAAGATAATGGAGGAAATGGAGTTATGAAAAATACAATCAAGAGTGTCCAGGGGAAAATTGGAACCAAATATTCTGCTAAAATTTTGCATATTCTCAATGGCTCCTGCATGCTTAGCAAATTTGAAAATAACAATCTTATCAAAGAAAAACAAACTTATGTGCCTTTTAATGAAGCGATGTGCTGGGGTGAAACCGATACTGAAATATTTTCGGATTCTTTTATAGAGAAAAGAGTTAAATCATTGAAAACGACGGATGCAGAATATAGAAAAATTGTGCTTGAGCCATTAAAACCACTTTTTCACGAAAAATTTGATACTGTTGTTTTATGGTTTGGTGATGACATGTTTTGCCAGATGAATCTGATTACGATTCTTGCATATCTTGAACAAATTGGATATAAAGGTGATGCCCTATTTTGCATGGTACTTGAAAGAATTGGAGATATGGTGTCTGATGTATTTGAAATTGATGTTAGCGGCTATTTAGATATTTATAAGGACGTTTTATATGACCACAAAATTCCTGCGTTAAAAATACTACCTGTTACTTATCAATCAATAAAAATGTATCTGAATTACAAGGAAAAAGAAAGCCCGATTATAAAGTATATCAAGAGAAATTTAAGTAAAGAGAATCTTATTGATGACTTATTGTCCATTTTTCCGGAGTATGGGCTTGGTGATTCACAATATCAAATGATGATCGATGAAAACCGCGGATTATAAATATGCCAAGTATCGTTTTGCCATTCTGATCTGCAGATGAGAGGGTGCATAAAGATTATTTGAAGAATATTCCTTAAATATAAAAAATGCACCAACGATGAGATTATTTATATTTTGGGAGGCTGGAATTGTGGAATTAGATGATTTAAAATCTTTTGTCAAGCCGTATTATGCCAATAAGGATATTATGCATAATATGTGGCATATTGAATTAGTGCATAAGTGGGTTGATAAAATCATAAAACTCGGGAACTATAACATCGATTATGAGAAATTAATTTATGCCATGTTTTTTCATGGCTTTATCTATTCCAATGAAAATGACATAAAACATTGGTTGAAAATGAGAAGTTTCAGCGATGATAAAATCGAAGACATTATAAAAATTACTTGGGAATCCCAGCGTAATGAAGTTCCAACAACAGTCGAAGGTAAAATTTTGCATGATGCGCATATCCTTGAAGGTGGAAGGACGTATCTAGTTGTAAAAACCTTGATCACAGGTTCAGTAAGAGGCCAATCCCTGCTGGAAACCATCAATTATATGAAACAAAATGTTATTGATAAAAATCGTTGCTATCTTCCTGAAACATATTCTTTGTGTGATGAAATGAACGAGTATGCGAAAAAATTCATTGAGGAGCTCGAAGAGGGCATTGCATAGATTATTAATATTTATTTTAACAGGTGGTGTTATAATAGAAAATAAGGAATATACATAAAATCAAAAAAGTCACCACAAATAAATAAGGATAGAACGGGAGGAATTGAAAAATGAGTACATTAATCGCTTATGGAACCAAATACGGATTTACAAAAAAATGCGCCGAGATGCTTGCAGAAAAACTTGGTGAAAAGGCTGACATTTGTGATTTAAGCAGCAATCGTCCAGATTTGGCGCAATATGATAAGGTTATAATTGGCGGCTCAATCTATGCCGGGAGAATTCAAAAGTCCACGGCGCGTTTTTGTACAGAGAATCTCAATACCTTGAAGAGCAAAAAAATTGGCTTTTTTATATGCGGAATGGCAGATGGAGAAAATGCCAGAAAACAGCTTGAATCATCTTTTCCGAAGAAGCTGCTATCAGTTGCTGTTGCTAAGGAATCATTCGGCGGAGAATATGATTTTAATAAAATGAATTTCCTGGAGCGCTTTATAATTAGGATGATTTCCGGCTCGGGGAAAAACCAGTCGCGAGTTATGGAAGATAACATCGCTCGTTTTGCCGAACAGATGAAAAATGCTTAGAAATGCAGCCGGGTTCTTCGATTGTTACAATGATATTTTTGGTTGCTTTTGGCACATCGGCCGGTTTGAATCATGCCTTAAACATGCCTACACCCATGATGGGTGTTTGGGAACGTATTAATATTTATGGATATATGCTATGGATTGTAGTATTTTCTATTATGCTTTTAAGATTGAAAAGAGAGAGGAAATTTACAAAGTCTATATGAAAGGAGCATGAAAATACTGAATAAAAGAAATATTACTGTTATAATTTTAGGATTATTTTTAAAATACAGCTCATGATGATGCCTATGCTTATACCGGCTGCCGCTAATATCCATGACTGCATATCAGTTATTTTTTTAATGTCATTTTTTTTCATACCGACCAAGAGCAGCATGAAAAGCTCGGGCTTTCTTTTCTGAATTGTTCTGCGCTTGTATTCGTATGCAAAAAGTGTGAAATATAGAAGATTGAGTGCCCCTATTGCCAGTAGATAATGCATTTCCTTTATTTCTGAATCCCATTTGTCCTGAAGCATGGAATTTCCATTTGTAACGGCAAATCCAAGGGCGCTGATTTGTCTTTCGACTCTTGTCGCACAGCCTATGTTTTTTATACGCACGTATGCTGTTTTGATATTGGCAGGTTGTCCGCTTCTGTAAAGCAGTTCCTTCGCAGCAGACAGGCTGATATATGCTGCAGGTTCCTGATTTGTATCACCTTTGGAAAATATTCCACATACCCTTGATATAACAGGGTGTCTTTCGTTTTGAATACGGAAGCTGGCATTCAGCCAATCTATTCCATCAGATCCGCCTTGCGTATCTTCTTCTCTTGATGATTGCATCTTGCTGTTCTTGCTGTCTTTTACTGTAAATGCCGATGAAGCAGCCGGTATTGAAGACTTGTCTTTTTCGCTTTTGGATATTCCGCTCTTAGAGTCAGGTGTATTGTTTACATCCTGATTCTTATCTGATATATTTGATTTTGCCATATCTTCCGAGTTTTCTGTTTGACTGAATTGCCGGCAGGCGGATTGATTGATGATAATATATGGCATTACGCTATTATCGGGAAAGATATTTCCGGTAATAAAGTGCCCTTCGAAATAATCTGCCTGGATGCCTGCAAGGGTCAACTGTGCCGAATATTTACCTGCAGTTATGGCAGAAGGTACTTGAAGTACGGGAGTCGCGGCTTTTACATCAGGGATCCCCAATATATTCGTAATCGTACGGTCGGTAATTGCCGTATTGCCTTGCGCATTAATAGTAAGATCATAAGGTTGGGATTTTTCTTTATTCACTGCAGTATATGCCATACCGGCAAAAGATAGGCAGAAACTGCTGACGGCAATACATATAGCAGGCAATGCCGCCCATTTCCATTTCAGGTTTTTGACAGCCATATGAAACATATCAAACTTCTTCATAAAATTTACCTCTGCGTTTGCTGCGGATCATAAAAAAGGCGAATAATCCTTCGATAATTGCCGCACCGATAACAATGGATATCCACCATTGACCTGCACGGGCAGGTTTTTCCTCGGGTTTTGAGGGATTTTCATTGATAACGGGAGTATTGATATTTGTAGAAAACTCTGATTCCTTCGTATACTGTTTGCCGGATTCATCCTCATACAACAGGGTAACTTTACCGCTGGTCGGTCCGTATTTTTCCCCTCCGTCATAGTCTCCGGTCATATCTTTCGTGCCAATAAACACATCCATCTCTCCTGTGGAAGATGTCCCTGCCTCCATGTTCCCGACAAACGTGGTGCCGGATGGAATCAGGCCGGCAGCCTTTAATATGCAGCGTACGTTGTATGCTTTTCCGTGCCCCAAGTTCATTACCTGAAATGATACCGGCAGCGTATCACCAGCGTTTACCTCTGAAGCAATCCGGGGTGTTTCCATTTCGATATGCATGGGCTGGTCGACCTCCACAGATACTGTGCCCCTTGAAGAGAATGACACGGCCTCATCATTTTCATATTCTATTGAAAGGGTGATATCGTAGCGCTGTGGCGGTGTCACAGCATCGCTTTTGTATTTAAGCAATATTTCAGCAGTTTTGTTTCTATCAAGCTTTTTTATATAAAATGTATTGCTGCTATTAAGCAGAGATATATTTGGACAATCAAACGATGCCGTCACCGTCATATTCCGTACCGATTTCTCGTCACTTGTATTTTTGAGCGTAACTTTTACAGTGAATTTTTCTCCAGCCATAACAGGAGATGGATTTATGCTGTGTCCGTTGACAATAACTTTAGGCTGGGAAGCAGGCTCTTTGGGGGACGTTTCCACAGTGTTGGTGTTATTGATTTTAGGAGTGGATTCATTTGTGCTTTCCTTTTGCGATGAGGCAGAAGAAATTTTCTCTTCGGCCGATGCAGTAACGGACAGCATACAGAGCAATATTACAGTCATAACCATTGAGCAGAGTTTTTTCATCTTCATTCCTCCCGAATCTTGCCGTAATCTAAAATAAATTGCCTATCCGTATTCAATTCAGTTCTTTGTCTTCCTGTAAAATAAACCATGGTGGTTTCATTATTTTGCCGTATACCATCCAAAATTTTTGCTATTTGTTTTGTTTCCCTTTCAGAAAGGTTGGCATCTATCTCATCCAATAGTAATATTTTCGGCTGCACAATCAATGCCCGTGCAAGAGATGCAATCTGGCCTTCAAATAGCGGGATCTGTCTTGGATAAGCGCATGCGACGTTAGAAATTTCCAGTATTTTAAGCTGCTGCTTTACCATTTTTATCCTCTGCTCCGGCTCAACTCCGCGTACAAGCAGCGGCAGCCCTATATTTTCCCATATCGTAAGCCCTGGTACAAAATAGGGGTCCTGCAGCATAACAGCCATGTTTCTGTTGCGAAAATCCGCTGCAGAGTCAGCATCCATTTCATGCATGGCTTCTTCCATTACATAGATGCTGCCTGCACTGGGGTGTTCCATTCCGGCAATGAGCTTCATAAGCGTAGTTTTGCCGCTTTTAGGCGCTCCGCTGATGCAAACGCTTTCTCCTCTATGGATGCACAGGGTAATGTCGCTTATTATCCGCCGGGCAGGCGGATACATCCTGACTACATGCTCAAGTTGAATCGCTTCACTCAATTATCTCACCACCGTCATGACGCCTGCGTCGATCTCGCATACCGTATCGCATAGGTTGTCAATGTCAATTTGATTATGGCTGGAAAGAAGAATGGTCTTGCCCTGATTTCGCAGGTCCTTTATAAGCTCGTGCATCTGGATGACGCCATTTTTATCCAGTCCGTTGAACGGTTCATCCAGTATGAGAATTGACGGGTCCTCCATAATTGCCTGGGCGATTCCCAGCCGCTGCCGCATGCCAAGGGAGTACTTTCCAACAGGTTTTTTCATATCAGGATCAAGCCCGACACGACGGATTGCAGCAGATATGGCCTCACGGGTAACTCTGTTCTTGAGCGATGCCAATATGGAAAGGTTTTTTATACCCGTGAGGCCCGGCAGGAAGCCCGGGACTTCAATGATAATTCCCATATTATCCGGGAAATCCACATCTCTGCCCACCTGCATATAATTGACGAGTATCCTGCCCCTATCGGGCAGAAGAAAACCGCAGATACATTTTAAAAGGACAGTTTTCCCGGAGCCGTTGTTGCCTATAATTCCATGAATTTTTCCTTCCTCAAAATCGTGGGAAATACCGTGCAAAACCACTTCTTCTCCAAAAGATTTATATACATTCTGCACGCTTATCGCAATATCCATTTTATTCCTCCCATGTGGCATCCAAATTGATTGCCGCCTTTGGTTACTATTTTTCAAATATAAAATATGCACCCTTACGTACCCGTAAATTTGAAATTGTATTTCCGTATGGAATGCAGCGCAAATCCGTAAAATACTAAAATCAACATAATGAATATCAAATATGTATGCCACAGGCGCGGCAACATGTCATAACCGAAATTATGCATATTGTAGGTAGCATGATTAAGTGGGGATAACCACCCTGCAACCACATTCGCCTTATAAATGAGATTATCCGGAATATGGAACATGGTTTTCAGCAGTTTTGGGGTAAGGAGGAATCCCGACAGGCTGAATGCAAAAACGCTCATTACTCCAGCGAGCTGACCCATTTTGATATTGAATGTAAGCATGATAAAAACCATAAGCAGGGAGTAAAGAAGCATAAGCAAGAAAACAGTTCCCATGCAGGCATATGGCGTTGACATTTCCATGGTCTTAACAAAGGCAGGTATGGAAATATTCTTCCCTGCACCGGAATAGCCGAGCATTGCCGCCGTCTTGCTCCACATGTTTCCCGTGAAGGAGTTGTTCATACACAGGAACGATGTAGATGCGAGGATAAAAACCATATAAATGCACGTTGCGGATATTATATATAGAGCCTGGCCTGTAATCCATGTTTTGCGGTCGATACGAACGAGATAAAACGGCGTCCCTGCGCTTAAAAATGGCATATCCGCAAACAACAGCACCAGAAGCAGGGATGAAAGCAATATTGAATTGCCGTCATCGAATGTCCAGATAAAGACTTCCACAATCTGCATGGTCGTTCCATACTCTGCAGCGAATTTAACGGCTTTGTCCGAAAGCAGGAAACACAATATAAAAGCCAGCGCAAATGTGATAAAAATACGCGGGTTCTTGTGCCACCATCTAAAATCGTATGCAGCAACCGAACAAACCTGTTTTAGCTTAGACATTTGCAAGCCTCCTCTTTGCCGATGTGGCAAACCATAAGCAAACAATGGCGGTGAGCTCTAAAAGGAATAATATCACGCCAAATTCCCCGAGTACCCAGTCTTTTGAGGGGGATATCCATTCCTTTGGGTATAGCACATATAACTCCTTGAAATACCGCTCATGGATAATAATAAGCACATAATAAAAAATAAACGGCGAAGCATATGCCATATACCGGTTCATGGTAAGGGCAGCAAGCGTAAACCCTAGAATCGACCAAAACATACCGGAGAAAAACAGCATTAATGCCTTCGTGAATATGACTGCAAAGTGCGGTTCAGCAACTTTCCCGGCGGAGGAAGCAAGTTCCATCGGCATAAATACAAGCGCCGAAATACCATAGGCAGACAGGATGCCTAAAAACAACACAAGCCCTCCTGAAAGCCCGCAGGCCATGAGCTTTCCCTTTATATACCGGTTTATCCCGGAACGCGGCAGATATTCTTTTATAAAACCGCTTTTTATATCGTCTATATAGGCGGTTGTATAAGGCAATGTACAGATGATGGGCACTGTCAATGTCATCGTATCGGAAGATAAGGCGCTGATAATAAGCCTGGCATGATAGCCATATGGTAGAGGACCGGTGCTCCTCGATATTTCAATTATTTCATTCAGTGAGGATAGCAGAATCATCAATACAGCTGCCGTGACGCCAAGTAAAAAGCCTTTGGAAGAAACAGCGCGTTTTATATCCGATCGTATTACATAAACCATTGAATTCATCCTCCATTTTTCTAAAAACGGAATAAAGAAAGCAAGCATGGACATTTTTTATATTTTTCATGCCTGCTTTTGATTTAATCTGCCTGTTTAATATCCCGCTGCACTTCTATCGATAATACTGCCGTCGATTGCATTAATTGTAAGCCTGCTGCAAAGCAAATCATTGTCTACCTCAGAGGTGCTGCTTCCGTCTCGATCCTTGTCGGCAATATAGGTCAAGCTCCCGAAAAAGTCCCAAACAGGTATCAGTAAAGCGGTATCGTTATTATTTTTTTCAGTAATACGCATCAGTCCCAGATTTGCCTTTGAGATGTCAAATACAACCGATTGGTTTCCGGTCTTTCCTGCTTTTGTAATTAAAATCATGGAATCAAATACTTTTGAGATATCGCTAAAAGGCAATACAGTCGTATTTTGTGTAACTGTTTTTGTAATCTTATAGGGAGATTCCCATACAAATTCCCGTATTCCGCTGTCATCTATCATAAATGACATTCTTTCATAGGGCCATGGAGCGGTGTATTCAGGATTGTTTTCAGCATCTTTGGGGGTATCCACGCTATCACCTGTATAGGAAAGCAGCGTTGTGCGGTTTATTTTGTTATCAGTATAAACAACCGGTACTCCGTTTACTGTCCGAACAAATTCAAGTGAATACCCATTGTATGTTGCTGTCGGCTGGGTACCGTTTTGCAGATTGACACAACCGATTGCCTTTTCTATGGAATAGCATGTTAAGTAATCGATTCCAAGGGAATGGATAAAATCTTTTGCAAGCTTTTGAGCCTGTTCCCTGGTTATGGAGAGCGTCGGCATCTTTTGAAGTGTTTTGGAATTGATTCCACTTTTGTACATGACATTCTTATCCCATTCATATAATCGGAAACATTCTGCAGTGGAATACCCATCAGGCTCAGAGGAATAGAACACTCTGTATGCATTGTATTTTGGACTGTTAACTACCTCGAAATACCCATGCTTGCCATCCTCGCCGTCAGTGATGCCCTTAACTACTTCACGCTTTTTCCCGTCCTTTATAATATCAGTAGAAATCGGCGTTTTATCAACGGTCTCGGGAGCAGTCTCGTATACTTTTTCATATTTGGCAATTGTAGAGTCTATCATATCTTTATCGGAGCCCTTTGCACCTTTGAGCTTTTGCCGGAGTTTGACGATTTCTTCCTGTATTTCGGCCTTTGTCATGGCAAAAGCTGATTCGGCTGAGTAAATATTCTTTTCACCGAGCAATATTTTTCGCAAGCTGTTTATCTCCTTCTGCGAAAATTCTCTTTTCTGTACGCTAAGAGTTGGGATTTTTTCCACATCGGGAATTGTAACTTTCATATTCACATTAGCCTTAACATCATTATTTTTTGTAGTTAGGGAGGCTTTGTAAGTATCAGGAGCTTTCAGCATCTCTGTCAGGCTTTTCCCGTTATTCTCAGAAGTCGCCTTCTCTATGACCTTACCTGTATCCTTACCGACTACAATCGGACTCTTAGGCGTATGCTGGCATGAAACTAACACAAAGGCAAGAATTACGGCCAAAACAATAGATATTTCCCTTTTCATCATCACACCTCATTTCTTTTGCTAAGACTATGATCTTATATTCAGACACAAAAGACATCATAAAAGTGTAAACTTTTTGTAATCAAGGGAATATGATCTTTACAGTCGTCCCTTTCCCGGGTTCACTTTCGAAAACAAGCCCGGCATGATGCGCATCCGTAATCTGTTTTACAAGAGCCAGCCCAAGGCCGCTGCCGCCGTTCTTTTTGCTGCGGGAACGATCAACCATATAAAAAGGTTCGGTTATCTTTTCAATTTCATTCCTCGGAATACCCTTGCCGTGATCCCGTACCTGAATAGTCCGGCCGTATGCCGAGATTTCCACCGTTTGCCCTGCGCTGGAGGCCTTGGAGCCATTATCCGCAAGATTTGTGACTGCGCTCAGCATCAGGTCAAAATCCATGTAAAGTGTGTCAATGCCGCATGTTATTTTAAGATTAGTCTTGCGCTGCTTGAATGTTTCATCCACATTGTCTTTCACAGCGTTCAGCAATTTAGTGACGGATTCCTCACGAAGTGTTATATTTTCCTGCAGAGTTATAAGAGCGAGGAGTTTCTGGGTCAGCCGCTCCAGCCATTTGCATTGATCGTGGATCTGGATGAGAGAGTTATACGCCACATCTTCTGGCAACTTAGTGTAAAGGAGAGTTTCGGAATGCCCTATCACAGATGTGAGGGGGGTCTTGAATTCATGGGTCAATCCTCCTATGAAAACTCTCTGGCGCTCCGCAGCTTTTTCCAGTTCATCTATGTGCATTTCAACCGCTCCCGCCATAATGTTAAAATTACGGGCCAATGCGCCTACCTCGTCATTTGAGGCAATCTCAGTCCTCTCGTCGTATTTTCCATTTGCAATACGCCGTGCCGAGCTGCCCAGTTTTTCTAAATGGCGGGTGGCAAAACGCACAAGAAAAATTATAAGCCCGGTTCCAATCATGATACAGGCGAGGCTGATCGCTATAAATTGCAAGGCCATCCGTCTGATATCGGTATATACTGAGGTGATATCCCGCACGGTATAAACTTTACATTCATCTGAAAGAATTCCGACGTTGCTCCCTGCAATAAGTATATGCCTGCCGTCAATCTTGCCTATAAAGAGCTTTTGCTGGTAGGGCTCTGAAAGCGGCAGTATCTTTTCCGGGAGCAGACTGATATTGGAATAGATGGTCTCATCCCCATATATGAGTACTGAAGTATTATTTGCAAAGAGGGAGAAACAATATTTGAGCATTGAACGTTTCGCTACAGGTTCCAGGTTGTCGCTGTCATAATAGTTGCCGTAATAATTGACCATCCCGGAAAACGACGCCTGCAGGTTATGCTGCTCGGTACGGATATTGTCCATGGTTATTTGCAATATGCTCTCCCGAGATTGGATGAGCAAAATCGTGCTGCAGACTCCGATAATCAGCATCAGTACGATGATACAAATCAGGGATATTTTCAGCCATAGCTTCATAAAGGTCAATCCTCCAAACGATAACCGATCTTGGGGATCGTTTTAATTTCAACATCCAGCTTCAATTTTTTTCTAAGCTGCGCAATATGTACGTCCACCGTACGCGTCCCACCGATAAAATCTACACCCCATATCTCGTTAAGCAGACGTTCCCGGGGCAATGTCCGGTTTTTGTATTTTACAAGCATGGCAAAAAGGTCGAATTCAAGGGGTTTTAACTGAATTTCCCTTCCGCACTGAAAGACGGAATGGTTTTCCACATCAATGGTTATATCCTTGAAATGCAAAACCTTTTTGAGCTTTCCCGTCCTTTCCAGCACCTTTTCAATTCGGACGAGCAATTCCAAAACCTCGAATGGCTTTACGATATAATCCTCTGCACCGTCCCGCAGCCCTTTGATTTTCGATGATACGTCCGACTTGGCCGTAAGATAGATAACAGGTATGTTATACTGTTTCATGTACTTCATAAGTTCAAAACCGTCTACTCCCGGAATCATAATGTCAAGCAGGGCCAAATCAAAGGAATGATCCTGCTTAAGATATGCGACCGTCTCGTCTCCGTCCGCTAAAACGGCATATTCATACCCTGTATATTGAAGATTAATCGATATAAAATCCGAAATGGACTTTTCATCTTCCACAACAAGTATCCTGTTTGCAGCCATACCGTCATCTCCTGTGACATAAGCATGATATTTCCTCTATTTTACCACAAAATGATCTGTAAAAAGGTTTTTGATTTGTAAACGTATTGTTATCGCAGCATGTAAGGAAATTTTTGGAGATATGAAAAATAAAATGGAGAAAATATTCTTTTTTATGTGAAAGGGTAGTAATAATTAAATAAGTGTGATATTATAAAAAGGAGTTAATTTCCAAAAGCATATACATTATAAGGCAAAATTATCCTTTTTAATATACTACAATCGATGCTGTTTTGAATGTAGAATATCATTTATTTTCACATAAAAGTATTAAAAAATAAATTGGAGGCTTTTTATATGAAATTATCTGTAAGCGCCTGGTGTCTTCAAAAAAAGCTGTTCAGCAAGGAGATAACCATATTCGATTTTATAAATTACTGCCATGAAAATGGTGTAAGATATGCTGAATTGCTTGATAGTTTTTTAAATGGAGAAGATGACATAAAGAAAATCAACGGGCTTTTAAAGAGCCTTGGTATGGCGGTATCCGCATATTCAATAAGCAATGATTTCGTACTATCTGACAGCAGAGAAAGAAAAGAGCAGATTGAATATATGAAGCAAAGCATGAACATTAGTTTTGCTTGATTGAGAGGGGGAATGTCCTTATGCCCGGCGCTATCAATGCTTTGAAAGGCGGCCTTATTGTGTCATGCCAGGCTCTTGAAAATGAGCCTCTGCATTCATCGATGATAATGGGAAGAATGGCATATGCCGCAGTACTTGGAGGGGCAAAAGGAATAAGAGCCAATAGTTTTGAAGATATTGTTGAAATAAAAAAAGTAGTTGGCGTACCTGTTTTCGGCATTGTAAAACGTGGGTACAAAGACTCTGATATATATATTACGCCAACGATGAGAGAAATAGATGAGCTTGTAGCGGCAAAAACAGATATCATCTCGTTGGATGCCACAAACCGGATAAGGCCGGGCAATAAGACGCTTGAGGCTTTTGTAAGTGAAATACGCGCTAAATATAGGAATATAACTTTGATGGCAGATATATCTACTTATGAAGAAGGAATCCATGCATATGATATGGGTTTTGATATGGTTTCAACGACCCTGTCCGGATATACGCCATATAGCCCCCAGTTTGAAACGCCTGATTTTAAACTTATTGAAAGGCTTTCCAAAAGGCTGCCTATCCCGGTGGTCGCTGAAGGAAGGATCTGGGTAAGGGAGGAAGCGGTGAAAGCATTTGATTCAGGGGCATATGCTGTTGTTGTAGGAACTGCGATTACAAGACCGATGGAGATTACAAGGAGATTTGTCAAAGCTATAGAATCTGCGGAAAAATAAAGAGATATTGAAGTTTGGCGCAATATCCAATACAATATAGTTATGGTAAATTTTTTTGAAGTATTCATATAATGGAAGGATGAAAATATGGAAAATCAGGATCAGTGCCTTTTAAAAATCAGGAGTCTATATAAAAGCTTTACTAAAAAAGAAAAAAAGGTTGCCGACTATATACTAAGCAATAGCGGAGTAATATATATGTCTATTACAGAATTTGCCGAAGCTTGTAATGTTGGCGAGACTACCATTATCAGGTTTTGTAAAAAGATAGGAATGGAAGGATATCAGGAATTCAAACTGCAGCTTGCAAGAGAGACGGTAAAGCCGGAAGAGGATGTCCATGAAAATATAACTCCACATGATAGCATCATTGATGTTATAAAAAAGACTACATATTCAAATACAATTGCTATACAGGATACAGCAAAGGTAATATCTCCGAGTCAGCTGGAAAAGGCAGTTGATGCCATAATCAATGCCGAAAAAGTTGATCTTTATGGAGTTGGGGCTTCTGCATTTACGGCAGGGGATGCAAAATACAAGTTCATGCGTATAGGTATAAATGCAGAGGCTATAAGCGATCCCCATATGCAGTGTATGTCCGCTGTCAATTTGAGTAATAAGGGGGTTGCGATAGGTATAAGCTTTAGCGGCAGCACAAAGGATACGGTGGATTCTCTTACCTTCGCCAAAAATGCAGGTGCTTTTACAATTGCCATTACCAATTATGAAAAATCGCCTATTACGAAGGTGGCGGATGTAGTGCTGCTGACATCTGCAAGGGAAACTCCGTTAAGAAGCGGCGCATTGACGTCCAAGATTGCTCAGCTTCATGTGCTTGATATATTATATACACTGCTTGCAATAAAGAAAAAGGAAAAGGCTTATGAAATGCTAAACAAAACAGCCGAAGCCGTTATTTCAAAACTGTATTGATTATCGGAAGCAAGCTAAGATAGTTCTGCAAAATCCCATCTTAATATTTTATGAGTATTCTTATATATGGACGGAAGGTCTATGCGGTTTCATGAATACTTTAAAATGTCCCCTTTCTTTTCGCATATTTATTTAAAAATCAAGAATGGGTTAATTCGCCTGCAACCTGTTCTGTTTCTGAACGTGTAATATTTTAGATGTATACAAATATTTGTTTGGCTTATACTTCTAAAATAATTATATAAGGATGATAAATATGCAGAATTGGATTATTCAAATTATGAACACTTTCGGATATGCGGGGATTGCACTGCTTATTGCAATAGAAAATATTTTTCCTCCGATTCCGTCAGAGGTTATTTTAACTTTCGGAGGCTTTATGACTACCTATACATCTATGAATATTTGGGGTGTCATAATATTTGCCACAATAGGATCGGTAGTGGGAGCAGTTGTACTTTATGGGATTGGCAGATGGCTTAGTCCGGAAAAACTGGAGCGATGGTTGGACGGCAGATTGGGAAAGATTTTGCATTTTAAAAAAGAGGATGTTTCGAGAGCGGCGGACTGGTTCTCAAAACGTGGGAAACCGACTGTCTTCTTTTGCCGGTTTATTCCTATTGTCCGCAGCCTTATTTCCATTCCTGCCGGCATCGCACGAATGAACATGGTAATTTTTCTGATACTTACTACTGTGGGAACTTTTATCTGGAATGCTGTTCTTGTATATTTAGGGGCGTTTGCAGGTACATCCTGGGAAAAAGTTGTCGGGTATATAGGCACATATTCCATGATTACCGTTTTTGCTTTTGTTGTTTTAGCTTTTATTACTGCGATAGTTTTCTATAAGAAAAGGTTTTTAAAATCCAAAAGGTAAAAATACTAACTTGAGGAGATACTAATGAAAGGTATGAGATAAATTATAAAGATATGGATGCATATTTTATATTTGAAGAATATTATTCCAATCGCTAAACTCTAAAGACTTTCCGCTAATTGTTCTTTCCATAATATTCTTCAAATAATCTTTATACGCCTAAAGATATTATATTATTTACTATTTAGAGGGGAAAAGCGTTAGGTTTTAGTGGATTGCCTTATCCTATTAGAGGGCGGTGACACATGGAAGATAAAAAACTTATAAAAAAGTGCCAAAATGGTGACAAAAGTGCCTTCCAGGAACTTATAAGCAAATATCATCCCATAGTATATAAATTTCTTGTCAGAGTTACTGAAGATGAAAGGTTAACGGAGGATTTGACCCAAGAAACTTTTATAAAAATAATAAGAAGCATTGATAAATTTGATGTGAATGGCAAAGCAAAATTTTCAACATATATAATCACGGTATCGAAGAACTGTTACATCGACTATTTGAGAAAGAACAAAAAAATTATGCAAAGTGTAACCATAGATGATAATCTTAATATTGAGGATACTGATGTAAATGTTGAGGAGATTGTTTTAAATAAGATATATGGCAATGATATTTTAAAAGCAATGGAAAGTTTAACGGAGGAGCAAAGGATAGCAATAAAACTTAAATACATTGAAGACCTTACGCTTAAAGAAATCGGGGATATCCTCAAAATTGAGCCAAAGACCGTTAAGAGCAGAATACATAATGGGATTGTCAAACTCAGGCAGCTATTGCAAAAGTGAGGTGAATATTTTGAAATATGATGTGGATACTCAATCGACGGCAGGATTGCTATTGAATCTAGAAGATGAGATAGAGAAAAAATGCTTTCAAATAAAACAGAAAAAAAATGAAATAAGGATGAGAAGGGTATTTTTTTCATGCTGTATTTTTACAATATTAATAACATTCATCAGTTTATTTACAGGATTTTCAATAATCAACATAGCGGTGTCATTAATTTTATTTCAAAGTTTAGCCTTAACTCTCGCAGTACCTTTCATCTTGGATTTGAACAAGGAGGGTATGTTAAATGGGAAAAACAGATGAATTCATAAAGAAAATTAGCTTTGGAAAAGTAGCAAAAATCTATGTGATATTATCGATTCTTGTTTTAATAATCTGTATTGGTATGACTGCATACCTGTTTAGAGACAAGATTGCTTTAGCGATAGATTATGAAAAGATGGATGATGCAGTTGAAAAAAGAGGAATAGATGCTTCAATTAAAGGGCGCTTAGATAAACTCGCTAGCGATTCGGTCGACATAAGGGATGTAATTCTACTTGATAAAGAAAATAATATCCTGTATAGGGTAAGGAATTCCGGCATAGGAAGGGATAATAAGCTAACTTTAAGTTATAGCAGAGAAAAAGGAGGCTATCTTACAGACCCAGGCAGTCCGGATATATATTATAAAGTTGTCAGGTTTGAAAAGCTTATCTATTTTAAAGATTCCATGGAACAGATAATAAAGTTAGAAAAAGAACGAAATGATGATTTTTTTTATGACGCTAACTTTAATGTCAAGAAGGTTTATTTGCTGAATTATTTTGCTGATAAAAATAATGGCATGAAGGTTTTTATCATAAGTGATATCAGGATAATGCCGTATGCTGAAAGGTTATTTGAATCGATGGGGTCGGTATTGGCAGTCATCCTTTTAATTTATTGGATAGGCTTGGCATTATGGGTGTATAAGGATTCAAATGAGAAAAGGATGAACGCAGCTTTATGGGGAATCGTTACTCTAATTACTAACTTGATAGGTTTACTAGTATATGTATTGGTAAAGCAAAATAGTGAAGTTTGCTACAAATGCGGTGCAGCACAGAATAAGTACAACGTGTATTGCTATAACTGCGGAGCAAAAATAAATAATTTATGCAGTAAATGCGGAGCCATCGTCAATGAAAAAGATAAATACTGCATTAAATGCGGTAATAAACTGTAAATCAAAAGCTTCCTTAAATAAAAAGGGAACAGTTTAAATCATATTATCACGATGGCCCCTACAACACCCGCTAGTATGGTAAGCAAAATCGGATTGATTTTGAAACGTATATTGAGCACTGCGGTGAGTATAAAAATAATAACAGGAACGAGAGACAGAGTGCCCATCGGGTCAATAAGGAAATTTCCGATATTTTTTCCCGGTACCGTAAGTACATTGGTTGCTATCGTTATCGCTGCAGCTGCTATCAAACCGACGGCGGCGGGTTTGATGCCGGATAAAGTATCCGTCAGCCAGTCGTTGTCCTTAAAATGTGCAAAAAAGCGCATAATGACGACAGTGAGGACAAAGGAAGGCAGCGAAACACCTGCGGTAGCCGCAATGGCTCCCGGCAGTTTTTGGTAGAGGTATCCGACATAAGTGGCGGCATTTATAGCTATGGCGCCTGGAACGACCATATCCAGTGCATTCAAGTCTGCAAACTGGGCAGGACTAACTGAAAAATGCTCCGCTTCCGTCATGATCATGGAGAGCATTGCATAACCGCCCCCGAAACTTAAAAAACCGAGCTTGAGAAATGTGTAAAACAGATTAAAACATTTAAGAAGCATCCTCATGACTCCTTTCCCGATGTCGTCTAATACGCTGGTAAATATATCCGGTAGCGCCAGACAGCACTACGATAATCGGTGCGCCTAAATTTCCCACAACAACAAGTAGGAAAGCGGCGATCATTATGATGACGGAGAAGGTGGTTTTTAAATTATATCTGCCAAGAGAAAATGCGGCTGAAAGCACCAGCGCGGCAGACGCAGCCCGGATCCCGCGCATGGCTCCCAGAAGCCTTCCGTGCTGAGGGATCATTTTTGCAAGAATTGTAGCCAACACCATCAGGGAAAATGCCGGCAGTATCGCGCCAAAGCCCGCTGCCAGCATTCCGACAGTACCTGCCGCATGACGCCCGACAAGTGTTGCGCAGTTTAATGCGATTACACCTGGCATAGTTTGTGAGAGCGTGGCATATTCCATAAATTCATCCCTGCTCAAAAGCTTATATTTTTCTACCGCGTCCCGCTCGATAGCAGGAACGATGGCAAGGCCTCCTGCAAAAGTGAACGTGCTTGCTTTCAGAAAAGTGATAAACAACGCAAAAGATTTGAAAAGTTTATTGTTACTCATCATAACCTCCAAGTTCCCCGTCAATCGGATCATATCTGGCGAATTTCGTTGCTTAAAATAATATAATCCTCTTTATTTCGATTTCATATTGCGAATCTAAGATATGATAAGTATATCACTTGAAAAACCATAAGTAAAATATCATAATATTATATATATTATATTGTTTTGCTTATGAATAGGGGGATAATACAATTGACTTTACGGCATATGAAAATTTTTGTGACAGTTTGCGAAGAAAACAGTATTACAAAAGCTGCAAAGAAGCTGCATATAGCGCAGCCTGCGGTCAGTATTGCTGTGAAGGAGTTGGAGGATTACTATGGCGTAAAGCTATTTGACCGCATATCGAAACGGCTTTATCTTACTGATATAGGCAGGAATTTTCTTGAATATGCACTCCATATTGTTTCTCTTTTTGACGATATGGAGAATAATATGCACAAATGGGAGTGCTCTGAGAAGTTAAGAATCGGGGCTTCCATTACCGTGGGTACCCATTTCATGCCGCGGTATGTAACTACCTTCTACAAATACCACCCTCAGTCAGATATTGAAGTTTTTATAGGAAGTTCCGATTTGATCGAGAAAAAGATCCTGCAAAATGACCTTGATTTTGCTTTAATAGAAGGCACTGTCCATTCAGAAAATATCCATTATGATACCTATATGAAAGACAGATTGGCTGTCATATGCAGTCCTTTAAACCCTCTCTGTGAAGAAGAAACCGTAACGATAGAACAGCTGCTTTCACAGCCATTGTTGTTGCGAGAGAATGGAAGCGGCACCAGAGAATTGTTTGATCATGTTATGGCGACTTTTGAATATACTTATACGCCATCATGGGAGAGCACAAGCACGGAAGCCCTGGTGAATGCGGCAAGCATGGGACTTGGCGTCTCTATTTTGCCATATATGCTGGTGCAGGATGCACTTGAAAAAG
Organism: Clostridiales bacterium; assembly: GCA_030016385.1. NCBI lineage: Bacteria > Bacillati > Bacillota > Clostridia > Eubacteriales > Clostridiales bacterium. The sequence continues at coordinate 18,689 of JASEJN010000037.1, forward strand.
GTGTTATTGTTGAATTGAAAGTTGAAAATTTACATTTAGATCGGTGGTCCCATATTATCTATCATAAAAACAAATTCCTTACCAATTTGGCAAAAGAGTTCATCAAAATGATAAAGGATAGTGAAAAACACTAAGCTAAAGGTGCATATTCATCTTCTATATCTTAAACTTTTTAACTAAGGTATTAAATTTTTCTACCAGCGTGGTCTGGCCTTCTATTGATTCGGTTGCGTCTTCAACAGAGATTTTAACATCATTGATACTGTCTAAGATAGCTTTAGAGCCGGATACGAATTTCTGGGACGTTAAAGCTATAGTGTAAACGGCATTGCTGATTTGCTTGACCGAGGTTATCATAGAACTTACTTCCAAACTCATTTCTTCAGACGTTTTGCTTACAAATTTGGCATCATCCTCATACTTCATTCCAGTTTCTATTATTAATTTATAATCCGGATTGGCATTATTTTCGATGAAATCTAAAATATCCTGGGCATTTATGGTGATATCATTGAATGCTTCCTCTAATTTTATCATAGTTTTGTTTATGCTGCGGGCGGTTGTATTTGATTTTTCGGAAAGTTTACGAATATCGTTGGCAATAACCGCAAATCCTCTTCCATGCTCTCCTGCCCTTGCGGCTTCAATTGATGCATTCAGAGCAAGTAAACTGGTCTGCGCTGCGATGCTCGAAATGGATTTTGCCATGCTTTTGACTTCGTCAACCACTTTTAATTCTTCAATCGCCTTAAGAATCTTTGTATGCTTATCCTTATATATGTTTTTACTTGTATTTATAGAGCCGACACACTTCTCTTTAATTTTAATTGCGCGTTCCTTTATCTGTTTAGAAGATATACTCCCGTTCTTTGCCTTATTGCCAAGTTCATCAATGGATGCCATGATCTCTTCCGCTGATGCCCCGACCTCTTCCGATGTAGTACCTAATTCTTCAGTTCCCTTGTATATCTGTTCCGCCGCCTCGCTGATGCGCTGCATCCTCGATAGCGTGCCCTTGATTGTGGAGGACAACTTATTGCTTGAGAGGGCTATTTTTTCAGAACTCCCGGTGATTTCCATTATCAGTCTTCTCGTATTCTCGCTTGCCCTGCTTAATTCGGTAGAGACTTTGCCTATCTCATCTTTCGTGTTAATACTGATCTTTTGGGTCAAGTCACCTTTTCCGATGGCTCTGCCTAGATCCAGTACTTTATTGATCTGTTTTGATATCAGATAAGAAATTAAAAATCCCAGCATTATCGCAATCGACAATCCCGAGATTATTATGCCGGTCATTGCATATAAGGACTTTCTATATATCGATTTATTGTTGATGTTAGCATTGTAAGCATGTTTGATATTTAAATTTATTATTGAATTGATCACATCCGCCATGTTGGTTTCGATCTCGGAAACATCAGGCAGGATTGCCTCAGCTTCTTCATATTTATGATCTTTGGCCAATTCAACAAGTTTACTGTATGAATTTACATAATCCTCGAGGTATTTTTTATATTGTACCATTAGCACATTTACATTCTGCGCTAAACCCAAGTCCTCGAATTCTTTTATATACTGGTTATTTTCATTTTTAAGCTCATTCAAATGCCTTTCTGACCGTTTTATTTTATTTATATCCCTTGCATAGGTGAGGATGAGGATTTCACTATATACCTGCTGAGAATTGTTTTTGATATCATTAAGTTTATTCAAGGATACCAGATTATAATCATACATTGAAACAGCATTGCTGTTTATTTTTCCCATATTCGATATTCCAATAAACCCTACCAGCCCTATAAAGATGGATATTATAAAAAAAGATATTGTCAGCTTATACACTATTCTCAAGTTATTAAACCATTTTATCAATATTTTTCCAAAATCTTTAAGCCAGTTCATTAGCATTCCTCCAAAGTTATCAAATATAGTCTCAAACCTTTCATATCCATTTGTAATTTTCTGCCTGTGGAAAAAATTACTAAGTTTATTATCATTATATATACCTATTGTAGGAGACACTTTAAATTCTTGTTAATTTATGGTTAAGCACAAATCGGGTATGGATTTGATCTTTATACTACATTCCTTGCGCTTGCTTTATTTATCTATTTTATGTTTTGTTCAGAGTTGAAGAATTACATGATAATAATCGGGCTTAAAAACAGCTGATAACTGTGCTTTACGTTTATATAAGCGTAAAAATTTCAGTTATCGGCTGCTTTTTTATAAATTTCAATGCATAAAAATTCCAAATTTGAAAACATATTAAGAATAAAATCATATTCTCTTGATAAAATATACATACTGATTTCTATAAAGTATATAGAATAAAATCCGATAAAATAATATAGATTATTGCGCAGATTTATGCCAATGCAAAGATTGAAAAAGGGCGTTATGGAAATATGGATAATGCTTTTTTGAGCGTATGGAACTGAGCAGGAGGCAATGGATAGTCGATGAAATTGCTCTTATTAATAGATGCTGTTTTAACGTACTATAATTTTTGGGAGGTAAATATAAAATGAGAAGAAAAGATTTTTCAACTGCTCTTGGTCTATTGTCAGGAGTACTGGTTATCACACTAAGCTTAATATGGGGACAAAAGGATATCGGAAAGACATTCATGCTTTTCTTTGATGTACCTTCAATCTTCATTGTAATATTTGGCTCATTTTCATCAATTATAATATCGTTCAAGTGGGAAACCGTAAAGAATATCCCTAATGTTTTAAAAACCGCTTTTATGAGCAAAGAAGAATCGAAAATCGACATCATCAGAATGTTTATAGATTTATCAAAACAAGCAAGAAGGGAAGGCCTTTTATCTCTGGAAAATGAAATTGATAAAATAAATGACAATTACATAAAGTCTGGAGTACAGATGATAATTGATGGATTTGAAGAAGATTCGATACAAAAGACTATGGAGCTTGCAATGGATAAAACAGAGGAAAGGCACAAAAAATATGTTCAAGTATTCAGAATGTGGGCAAACCTTGCTCCGTCATATGGCATGTTGGGAACATTCATCGGGCTCATTTTGATGATGGCAAACTTTAAAGATATGAGCAGGTTTAGTTCGGCATTTGCAACAGTGCTTGTAACTTCGTTTTATGGAGCAGTTTTATCAAACCTTGTGTTTGCCCCGCTTGCAAACAAGCTTGATATTAAGAATTCAGATGAATTAAACAAAATGGAGTTGGTGCTTGAAGGTATTATGGACATACACTCGGGCGTAAATCCGAGAATCATGGAAGAAAATTTGAAGACATTTTTATCAGCTAAAGAAAAGAAAGAATATGAGCTAAGCAATGGCCAGAGGAATCAGGAAGAAGCGGTGATTAGAAATGCGGCATAAAAAGAGAAAAGGCTTGGAGACTCCTGCTGAGAATTGGCTTGTTTCATATGCAGATATGATGACATTGTTGTTGTATCTTTTTGTTATTCTTTATGCTATGGCAGTATTAAATCAAGGTAAAGTCAAACAAACTCTCGAGTCTTTTTATAATACATTTAGCAGCGGCACCAGGATAAGTCTATTCGATACATCGGATATCGGAGGAGTGCCCATGAGCGGTACGCAGTCAGACAATGGCAGTCCAACTTATGACCAGGTTGACAAATATGTAAAGGATAGTAATCTTGAAGGCAAAGTAAGTGTTAAGAAGCAGAGCAATGGAATTTCCCTTGAACTTCAGGAAAAAATATTGTTTGACCCGGGAAGTGCCACAATAAAACCGGAAAATATAGGAGTGCTTGATAAAATAAGCGTGCTTTTAAAAAGCTTGCCGAACAACATAATTGTCGAAGGTTATACGGATAATAGACCTATAAATTCGGGATATTATCAATCAAACTGGGAACTATCGTCCGACCGTGCCGTAAAGATATTAAGATATTTTACGGATGAGAAGGGATTAAAACCGGAAAAATTTCAAGTGGCAGGATACGGGGAATATAAGCCTATCGCGGATAACAATACTCCTGAGGGAAGACAAAAGAACAGGAGAGTCGATATAATTATTGTTGAAAATAATAAAGATAACGGGCAATGAATCCGGTATTGACCGATTTATTGTCTATACCACGATTTTATATTGATCCCATTATATTTGACGAAAGTGGTGATGTTAATAAAATTATATTAATGTCTCCACTTTTTTATCTTTATGCGCGCTTTTTAAGAGAGCAGCTCTTTAATATCCATAATCAATCTTTTAAATATGATTACTATACTGTGAATTACGCCTATAAGCTCGAGGGCCGGAATTAATCCGGATATTCGTGTTCTAATACCTATTCACAGTTATGCTATAATTAATTATAATTGTTGAATCAACGAGTGACAAAATGCTATATTAGAAAATTTAAGGCATCAAGCATAAAAAAGCAGGTCGGTTTTAATTAAAGGTTGTGATGAATCTATTATTTTACTTTTATGCATTTTGTAATTATCAAGGAGGGAATAGAAGTTGTATAAGTTGATTACCGCGAAAATTAATTCTAAAAAAGTTGTTAAGGATGTAGCAATAACTCTTTTCCTGAATTCTTCTACCACGCTTTTATCGTTCCTGATTCAATATATAGGCTTATCGGAGGTAAATATTGTTGTTATATACATTCTCTCCGTATTAATTACGTCACGTTATACAAAAGGTTATGCCTATGGGATAGCGGCTTCGCTTATTTCCATGCTATCATTTAATTTCTTTTTTACAAAGCCCTTGTATACTTTTGGCGTGGATGACAGTACATATATTTTCACGTTTATAGTCATGCTACTGGCTGCAATTTTTACGAGCGCGCTGACCAGCAAATTGATAAAGTTGAAAGAACTTGCCAGTAAACGGGAAAAACAGGCGCAGATTCTTTATAATATAACAAGTTCTCTTGCAAAAACCGGTAGTGTGGAAGAAGTCGCGGCTGTATCGGCAAAATGTCTGTTAAACCTTCTGGAATGCGACATAATCTGTATTGTAATACAGCAAAAGGAGAATACGGCAAAGGAAGTAAAAGCTCAAAAGTCAGACAGGAGGATCATTAGTGAGGATATAAATATAAACGAAATTGAAAAGATAAAGAAAGATCATTATACATTTCCGATGACAGTTCGCGGAAATGTAATTTGTTTTGTTTGCTTGCCCAAGGGACTTGAAACTATGAGCGATGAAAACCGGTTCCTCTTGGATTCGGTCGTCATGCAGATTACCATCGCTATGGAGCGTGAGCTTCTTACCAGTGAAAGGGAAACTGCAAGAGCTGAAGCCGAACGAGAAAGGTTTAAGAGTAATCTTCTTCGGGCCATTTCTCATGATTTAAGAACTCCGCTTGCTGGAATTGCAGGTGCTGCGGAAATGCTTCTTCAAAATTTGAAGGATGATGAAAATATCAAAATCACTATGGGAATATATGAGGATTCTTGCTGGCTTACACGTTTGGTTGAAAACATTTTAAGCTTGACGAGAATTCAGGAGGGTCGGCTGTCGCTTAACATTCGGCCTGAAGCCGTTGAAGAAATCGTTTCAGAGGCTATTGACCGGGTTTCAAAGTACGCTCCCGACCATAAAATTCGGGTTTCTGTTCCAAATGAGGTGCTGTTCATTCCCATGGATGGGAAGCTCATAGAACAAGTGCTCATAAATTTAGTCGATAACGCAATCAAGCATACGGCACCGTCAGACGAAATTAATGTATCGGTTTGGCTGGATGGTAAAAAGGCTTGGTTTGAAGTATCAGACAATGGAACGGGAATTAACAAGGACGATTTGCCGAAGATCTTTGATATGTTTTATGTTTCAAACAATTCCCGTGCAGACGCAAGGCAGGGGATCGGTCTTGGACTTGCTATATGCAAGTCTATTGTAAATTACCATGGTGGTGAAATATATGCAAAGAACAACAGTGCGGGTGGTGCGACATTCCGGTTTTATTTGAACGCATAGGAGGATTGAAATGGGGTTATTATTAGTCGTTGAGGATGATAAACAAATACGCAAATTTATAGATTTCTCGCTAAGATCACAGGAATACGATTGTGTTGAGGCATCGACAGGGAAAGATGCAATGAGCATTATCGCGACCCAGATATAGATATAGATGAAAAAGCCTTTAGAAAATTATCATCATCTTATGGAGGAATTTCCATAGAGGGTAATGGCACAGATATTGATTTGCTGATATTTGCAGGTGCCAAAAATGCTGATATTTTAGTTGCATCGACTAGCGACGATAATACCAATATTATGATAGCTCAAATTGCAAAACAGATTTTCAGGATAAATAGAGTGATTGCCCGAATATATGATTCCTCAAAGCAAATCGCTTATAATGGCATGGATATCGTGTCTATTTGTCCTGTAACGTTGTCGACAAATGAATTTAAAAGAATTGTTCTGTGCAAGGAGAGTGAGAAGATATGAAGATTCTTTTAGTTGGCGGTCATCGAAAAGTTAACTTTTTAACAAAATTTTTAAAGAGCAAGGGGCATAATATCACTGTCGTAAACGAAGATTGTGAGTTGTGTAAAATGCTTACAAATACATATGAAGTAATAAGCATCAATGGCGACGGGACCAAACCATATATACTGGAGGATGCAGGCATTTTGAAAATGGATACGGTTATTGCTTTAAGCAATATGGATTCTGCAAATTTGATCGTCTGCGAAATCGCCAAAAAGCAGTTTTATGTCAAAAACACGTTTGCAGTTGTAAACGATCCTGAAAATATGAGGGTGTTCAGGGAACTCGGCGTGAATAAATGCATCAGTGTTGCGCAGATACTTACAGACGCTATTGAACAAGAGGCGATAATGGAAAACTTAAAAAGCTATTTGCCAATGGAAAATGGAAAGATAGTTATTTGTGAGGTTGAATTGGATGATAAGTCCCCCGTGCTAAACAAAAAGTTATGGGAAATCGGGCTTCCAAAGGATAGCATTATCGGCTGCATAATAAAGGCGGAGCAAACAATAATTCCTCAAGGGAATACCGGTCTTAAGGCAGGCGATAGGGTCATTTTACTATCATCTCCGGATTCAATGTATAAAATCAATTTGCTTCTTTCAGGAGGTAAAGCGCGTGCTTATTAATCCAGAGAAAAGGTAAGCATATATAAAATTTGCCCAAAATATGGATAATAAGTATGATATAATTATATAGTGTGTGGATAAAATTGAAATCGTCAATAAAAATACGCAAAGATACTTTGACATGGAGAAGTATAGTGAATAAATAAAATTAATATGTTTATGGAAGTGAAAAAATATGCATAATAGTTCTGTAGGTATTTTGAAATGCAGCCACGTAATAAAACGCTGCGAAAAAAATCCTGTATTATCAGCTAAGGATGTTCCCTATGATGCAAACTTGATTTTTAACGCCGGAGTTATTAAATATCAGGGGAAATACGTAATGATATTCAGAAATGATTATGGATATAAGGATGGAAAGTTTAAGGGGACGAATCTTGGCATTGCATACAGCAGTGACGGTATAAGCTGGAAGGTTGAAAGCAAGCCGTTCTTTACTGTAGAAATGCTGAATGATTCTAAAATTAGAAGGTTTTATGATCCGAGACTCACGGTAATCGATGGCAAATGCTATATATGTTTTGCAGTGGACACAAATCATGGGACGCGGGGAGGCATCGGGGTTACAGACGATTTTCAGAGTATAAGGGTTTTAAATATGTCTGTTCCTGATAACAGAAATATGGTTCTGTTTCCCGAAAAAATAGGCGGGCTTTATACCCGGCTTGAGAGGCCCATGCCAGTTTACAGCAGAGGAAGTGACCGGTTTGACATATGGCTTTCAAGTTCTCCGGATTTAAGATACTGGGGAGATTCGAAGCTTGTATTGTCCGTTGAAGATGTTTCTTTCGCCAATAATAAAATAGGCCCCGCGGCACCTCCTGTTAAAACAAAATATGGCTGGCTTACAACCTTTCATGCAGTGGATACAGATGACAGCAGAGGTAAAAACGGATGGGAGGATTTCTGGCGCAAAAGATATAGTGCCGGAATCATGCTGCTCGATTTAGAAAACCCTTCAAAAGTAATAGGGATGTCTAAGCTTCCTTTGATAATTCCAGAGGCGGAATATGAGAGAAACGGTTTTAGAAATGATGTGATTTTCCCTGGCGGTATGATACTGGAGGAGAGCGGAGAGGTTAAAATTTATTATGGTGCGGCGGATACCGTAGAATGTATGGCAAGAGCAGATGTTAATGATTTAATTAAATTATGTTTAAATGAATAAGCATGCAGAAGTCATAAAGGCGGCGGTGCATATTTATAATATACCCCGAAGGCGGCAATAATATTGCAATTTACGACAAGTTATGATAATGTAGTAATACTTGATTATACTATTAAATTCAATATTAAAAATATGAATGAAGGTACTTTAGAATGGAAAAAGATAAACAAATACAAAATAATGAAAGCATTGAAAAAATATATAAACTTACATCCGAAGATGCATGCAAAGCATTGGATACAAGTTATAAAGGTTTAACGGCATCGGAAGCAGAAGAGAGGCAGAAAAAGTATGGCAAGAATGTTATAAGCCGCAAAAAAGGCAAATCTGTTATTTTAGTTTTTTTGTCTAACTTTGCCAGCTTAATGGCTATTTTATTATGGGTAGGCGGTATTATTGCATTTATAGCTAAGATGCCGGAGCTAGGCATTGCAATTTGGCTGGTCAATATCATAAACGGTGTTTTTAGTTTCTTCCAGGAATATCGTGCCAGCAAAGCTACGGAAGCATTGAAGAAGATGCTGCCTTCGTATGTGAGGGTTATAAGGGATAATAAAGAGCAGCAGATACTGTCTGAGGATCTGGCGCCCGGGGACATAATGCTTGTTGCGGAAGGCGATAAGATATCCGCTGATGCCCGAGTGCTTGAAAGCAGCGACCTTCAGGTAAATCAATCTACACTGACGGGCGAATCCAATCCGGTACGTAGAACTTATGACTCTGTTTTAAAAGAAGATCTTTCACGGTATGAAATTCCAAATCTTATTTTTGCGGGGACCAGCGTGGCAAGCGGTACGGCAAAAGCAGTGGTCGTATCGATAGGAATGAAAACTGAATTTGGAAAAATTGCAAATTTGACGCAAACCATGAGGGAAGAGCAGAGTCCACTGGAGCGGGAACTTGATATACTGACAAAACAGGTTTCAGTTATTGCTGTAAGCTTTGGAGTCTTATTTTTTGTAGCCGCTTCTATTTTTGTAAAAGAACCATTGGCTGAAGTTTTCATCTTTTCGTTAGGGATGATTGTTGCATTTATACCTGAAGGGTTACTGCCGACTGTTACCTTATCGCTGGCCATGGCTGTTCAGCGTATGGCTAAAGAGCATGCGCTGGTCAAAAAGCTTTCGGCTGTCGAAACACTGGGTTGTACCTCGGTTATTTGTTCGGATAAGACCGGGACGCTGACGCAGAACGAAATGACTGTACACCATCTATGGATGCCGGATCAGGAATATGAAGTTACGGGTCTCGGATATGCTCCTACAGGGAAAATTCTGGCGGGGGATCGTGAGGTCAGTGCTACCGATAATGGAGATTTAAAACTGCTTCTTACTGCAGCCGCTTTATGCAGCAATGCCCGTGTGGTTCCACCCAATAAAGAATCCGACAGGTATACCGTTTTAGGTGACCCTACAGAGGCTTGTCTGGGAGTAGTTGCCCAAAAAGCAGGAATTGATATTGAAGAGCAGTCAACATTGACACCGAGACTCAGGGAATTGCCCTTCGATTCAAGGCGTAAAAGGATGAGTACCATTCATCAGTTGGAAAATGTTGTAGATGGCTGCCGAAGGATTGCCTACGTAAAAGGTGCGCCTAAGGAAGTATTGGAACTGTGCACGGGGATATATCGCCATGGAGCCCGGGAAGAGTTGACAGATGAACAGCGCAGAAAAATAATGGAGGCAAATGATCGCTACGCCAGCAACGGCTTAAGGGTACTGGCTGTCGCATACAGGCTTTTGTCGAGAAAGGATAATCTGCCTGCTGCATTGAGCGCATATACTCCTGAAATCATTGAAAAAGATCTGACATTTGTCGGGCTCACCGTCATGGCAGATCCTCCGAGACCGGAAGTTGCAAAGGCTGTTGAGGTATGCCATAGGGCCAATATTCGTGTTATCATGATAACAGGTGATTATGGTCTGACGGCTGAGAGCATTGCCAAACGTATCGGCATTGTCAAAGGAAAACACCCGCGGATCATATCAGGTGTGGAACTGGAAAACATGCCGGATGAGGAACTTAAAGAAGCCTTAAAGGATGAGGTTATTTTTGCCAGAGTGGCGCCGGAACAAAAATACAGGGTGGTAAGCAACTTGCAGGAAATGGGGCATATTGTGGCTGTAACAGGCGACGGTGTTAATGATTCACCTGCGTTAAAAAAAGCTGATATCGGCGTGGCTATGGGTATCACGGGTACGGACGTTGCCAAGGAAGCTGCCGACATGATACTGACTGATGACAATTTTGCTTCAATTGTTAGAGCCATTGAAGAAGGGCGTGCAGTGTACAGCAATATCAGGAAATTTATTCTGTATATTCTTAACAGCAACGTCCCAGAGGGAGTACCTTCTGCGGCTTTTCTGTTCTCAAGAGGTATGATTCCACTGCCATTGACAGTTATGCAGATTCTTTCTATTGACCTTGGCACGGATATGATGCCGGCTCTTGGGCTTGGCACAGAGTTGCCGGAGAAGGGCGTTATGGATAAGCCGCCACGTTCACAGAAGGAAAGACTATTAAATAAGCAAATTTTCATCAAGGGATTTTTCTGGTATGGATTATTAGAGTCTATTGCCGCAATGGGTGCTTATTTTTTTGTGAATATGCTGAATGGATGGCCGAATGTTCCACTTGCAAGTTCAGGTATAGTTTACAGGAGAGCGACAACCATGACACTTGCAGCCATTGTCTTCTGCCAGGTTGGCATGGTGTTAAACTGCCGTACAGAGAAGCAGTCTGTTTTTAAAGTAGGCCTGTTTAGTAATAAAAGAGTAATGTTAGGCATTGCTTTTGAAATAGTGCTCATTAGTTTAATTATCTATGCGCCGTTTATGCATGCAATTTTCCAGACAGCATCCATAGGCATCAGAGAATGGGTATTCCTGATTTTTCTACCTCCATTGATTTTGCTTCTTGAGGAAATTAGAAAAGCTGTTTCTCGCAGACATGAAAAAAGAAAATAATTAAGAAATGAGGTGTAAATACTTATGAAAGTTATTATAGTCGGTTGTGGCAAGCTTGGCTCGGGATTAGCCCAAAACCTCTCAAAAAAAGGGCATAAAGTAACTATTATTGATACCAACCCGCAGGCATTTGAGCTTCTTGGCAAAGATTTTAAAGGGGAAACTATTGTGGGTATCGGTTTTGATAAGGGCATACTTGAGAAAGCCCAGATCAACTTTGCCGATGCAATTGTGGCATGCACTAAGAGCGATGATGCAAATGCGCTTATCGGCAGGATTTCACGAAATATTTATAGAGTCCCGAGGGTTATATCAAGGTTGTATGATCCGCGTAGGGCCGAGATTTATAGAAGCCTCGGCATTCAGACAATATCCACGACTACATGGGGTGTTCATCGAGCGGCAGAGATGCTGAGTTATAATCAGCTTGACAGCATTTTAACATTAGGGGATGTTGAAATAATAAGGGCCGAGACGCCTGCTCTTTTGGCAGGCAGAACCGTAAATGAACTCACAGTTATCGGTGAAATTCAGGTTATTGCAATCTGCCGTGATAATAAAACCTTTATGCCGACCAGGGGTACGGTTTTTCATAAACATGATGTGATTTTTGTCGCTGCTTTGACAACATCTGTAAACAGATTGAAAACACTGCTGGGTTTTGAGCAGAAATGGAGGAAAATCAGATGAATATTATTATAATAGGTGGAGGTAAAGTTGGAGCTTATATTGCAAAATTGCTTTTGAACGATAACTATTCCGTGAAAGTTATAGAAAATCGCAAGGATGTTTTAGATAAGCTGAAAAAGGAAATACCGGAAGACAACATTGTTTTAGGTAGCGGGACAGAGCCAAACGTCCTTGAGTCTTCAGGGATTACAGAGACTGACGTTGTTGCTGCAGTTACCGGTGCTGACGAAACCAATCTGGTTGCTTCTACGATTGCAAAGTTTGAATTTGGTGTTCCTCGTGTTATCGCGCGTGTCAACAATCCTCAAAATATGTGGCTGTTTAACTCAGGAATGGGAGTTGATGTTGGTTTAAATCAGGCTGATCTTATGGCTCATCTCGTAGTCGAAGAAATGGATCTTAAAAATATGCTGACATTGATGAAACTTAATCGCGGAGATTATTCAATTGTTCAGGTGAAGGTCGATGGTAATTCCGAAACTGTGAATAAACCTCTAAGAGATCTTTCGATCCCGTCAAAAGCAGTACTTATCGCAATCTTTCGCGGAAAGGATGTTATCATTCCGCGTGGAGACACTGTTATCGACAAAAATGATAATATTCTCGCATTGACTGACAAGGATAGTCAGGTGACGATAAATAAACTTTTTGGATCTGCAAAATGAAATGCTTATCGATAGTTTTGTTTAATGTAAGCTGCCGACAGCGAGGCAATAATATAAGCAACCGGAAAATGAAAAACATTTCCGGCTGCTTATATTATCATACGCATTTTTTTATGCCAGGAAAACTTAAATAGTGTTTGGTGCATAAAGATTATTCTTCAAATATAAAAAATGCACCCGGTACCGGTTATCATGGAGTGATAAATCATACTTTTAAATCCCTTTTTCGATAGAAGACATATGTTAAAGCAGAAAAAACGGCTGCGAGCAGAATTGACATGGTAACGGCGCTGGAGCTTAAGCCCTTTCCATTTACGATGTCTTCATAACTGAAATATTTAAAAGGTGATAGTACTTTCAGAGCATTTAAATGATCAGTCAAATCCGTAACTATATATATTACATATCCGCCGAGCAGTATTCCCGTAGCAAGGGACCCTGAGGCCTTTGGATTCTTCATTGAGGCTGAGAGCAAGGTTCCGAGGGACAGAAAAACCAGTTGGACTATAAACATGCTCAATATAAACATTGTTACTTCACCTGAAATGTCTCCGCCATTATTGTAAGCCTTAACCATAACTATCGATGAAAAGAGAGAAACGAGGTTAAGGATTAAGACATTTACCAGAGCGGCCAAGAGCTTTGAAGTAACGATAGTAGTCCGTGACACGGGTTTGACCATCAAAAATTCGGCCGTTTTATCGCGTTCCTCTTTTGCAATTATGCCACTTCCTAAAAGTACGGCATGGATGGCAGCCGTAAGCTCGATGTAAAGGAACATGAGGGCAAAAAAGCCGCTTATGGTCGTGACATCAAATGAACCGATGCCAAGTATTGCCTTCATCGTATGCGGCATTTTGTTAAAGACTTCATTGTTGCCTCCGCCGGAGGAATAAGCCGTGTACTTGCTCATGCCGCTTACCACCAGCAAGAACATACAGACGCTCCATATGATAATAGATTTTCGATTAGCTTTTAGTTCTCTTAAGAAAATATTCATAATAAAACCTCCCTTTGATTCGATCCGGAAGCATCTTCAGCTCACGGCGTTAATATCTTTTTTTATATAAATGATGTAAGATGCAGTTATCGCGACGGCTATAATGATCGCACCGGCAATAACATATGGCACCTCATATCCTGAGTTTTTAATGATATAGGTGCTGTCAAAGTATTTAAAAGGGGATATAAAACGTTCTGCATCGTTGTCTTTATCTGTGGCAATCAATGCGCCTATAATGTAAAATCCAAAAACGGTGCCAAGTGAAATCGGGAGTATGTTTTTAAGCCTTTTAAAGAATACCGAAACAATCATACCGATGGCCAGAAAAATAAGCTGGACAAAGAGCAGCGTGAGATTGATCATTAAGAACGGTTTTACAGTATAATTTTCTATTTCAGCAGCATTGACCATGATGTACAATGCAGCATAAAATACAGCATCGGTGGCGAGTATTACTGTCAAAGCCGCCAGGAGCTTTGCGCTTACGATGGCCGAACGTGAGACAGGTTTTACAAGCAGAAAGTCCGCCGTTCTCTCCCGTGATTCCTTTGAAAGTATGGAAACGCCAAGATTCATGGCCTGTATGGCCCCGCAAAGCGTAATAAAGGAAAATATCATGGAGTAGAATCCTAAAAATGAAGTAATGTAGTTAATGTCGATTCCAAGCATCGCCATGACAGTAGGCGGGTAACCGCTAAGCAGTTTTTTAAAATCTTCCGCATCGCTTGCCATTTCAGGATAGATTGAAATATATAATGCCGCCAGACCTATTAGGGCACATGCCCATATAATAGCCGACTTTCGCATGGATTTAAGCTCGTGTAAATACATATTCATATCGTTCAATCCTCCTTTGCATAATAATGCATGAAAATTTCCTCTAAATCGGGCTCGCCGATGGATATGTTGCTAAGTTCAATCTGGCTGATGCTTTTAATAATGGTGTTGATGTTTCCTCTAAATATAAAGCTGGCCGTATTATTCTTGATCTTCAAGCCGTTTACGCCGCTTATATTGAAAATTCCTTTGGAAATGCTAGATTTAGCCTCTATGCTGATCCTTTTATAACTGTTTTCCTGAAGGGTGCTCATCTTTTCAAGCTTGATGATTTTGCCTTCTTTGATGAAAGCTACTCTGCTGCACATTTTCTGAACCTCGCTTAAAATATGCGAGGAAAAAAATACTGTCGCACCTTTTTTGTTCTCCTGCTCTATGAGTTCGAAAAATCTTTGCTGCATCAGTGGATCAAGGCCGCTTGTGGGTTCATCGAGTATGATAAGCTTCGGCTCGTGCAGCAATCCCTGTACGATACCGACTTTTTTCTTATTGCCGAAGGAAAGGTCATCGATCTTCTTTTTCAGGTCCAGATCCATTATTTCCGCAAGTTCGTTTATGCGTTTCGTACAGTCTTTTTTATAGAAGCTGGCGGAATATTTGAGCAGATCGCAAACTTTCATATTGTCGTAATAAAAGACCTCCGAGGGTAGGTATCCGACTTCTTTTCTGATTTCAGGGTGATCGATGCAGCTTCTCCCGAATATAGTTGCGCTGCCGCTTGTAGGGTATATAAGCCCAAGCAGTGTACGGATAGTCGTCGATTTCCCCGCTCCGTTAGGTCCGATAAATCCGAAAATTTCCCCCTCTTCGATATTTAAGTTTACATCGATGATTCCTCTTGCTTTGCCGTAACTTTTTGTAAGGTTTTTAGTTTCAATAACACTCATATGAATTCCCTCCTGTATTTTCATTTAAAAAAACTCTTAATAAATTAATGTATTCTAATACTTTATTTGCCTCGATCATAAATATTCTTTTTTATATAAATTATTTTTAAGTAAATTAATGCATTCTTCAAATTCTTTGCATAATGAATCAAAGTTTACTTTAACTTTGCTTGATGCTATATTTATACATCCATAACCAAGCAGCGTAAGCATTTTCATTACAAGCTTCGGATCGATGCCATCCTTGAATTTCGAAGCATCCATACCCTTAAAAGCGATTTTGCGTCTGAAATCTTCACCTTCACTGTTTGATAAAATAGCGTCCTTATCGGCTTTTACTTCGCCATCGTTTTCAAAATATGCGCTGATTAAAAATGAAAAGATCGAAGGATGCTTTTTCATAATTGAAATTTCAATACGGGTGGCAAGCATAATTCTGTCAAAGAAATCGGTAATGCCATTATCGAATTTTTCATCCATTTCATTCTTAAAAATACTGCCGCACAAATTAATTAAATAAAGATATAATGCTTTTTTTGTCCCGAAGTAATGAAATATCATCGCCTTTGAAATTCCGGCAGCAGAGGCTATGTCTTTTATGGACGTTTTTTTATAGCCGTTGGCACCAAATGACGTAAGGGCGGCATCGATAATTGTATTCTGTTTTTCTGTGGGCAAATTTAAGAATTTTTCCAAAGGATCACCTCACAAATGATATTGACCGAATCGGTTTATATAATCATAGCATGATAAACCGGTTTGGTCAATGGACATCTAAAAATATTTTTGCGACCCGATTGGAATAATATTCTTCGGATATAAAATATGTGTCACACTACCCGATCTTCGATTTTGCAATATGAGATTATGTTATTTTGAACACTCATTCGACAGATTCAAGCTCACCCGATCTTTTTCTTTGCATGTAATATTTTAGTTGTGTATAATTATTTACATAATCTATATGACTAGAGTATTATAGAAATAATTGTAAAAGATGATAAATATATATTATTATAACTGCGGATAAAAAATATCCCGTATTGGAGGAAGATTTATGGTGGAAATTTTAAACGATTTTGACACAAATGTGCTTGTGTTTATTCATAGATATACTCATAATGCAATATTCGACATGATAATGCCGCGTATAACATTCCTGGGAAATGGCGGATTAGTATGGATAATTATATCGGCAATTTTACTGACCAGAAAGAGATACAGAAATGTTGGTCTTATGTGCCTTTGTGCATTGATAGTGAGTACGGTTTTAGGTCAGGTAATACTGAAACATTTGATCAAAAGGCCAAGGCCCTTTATATCGATGCCTGATGTCGGTTTATTGATTCCTGAACCTTTGGGCTACTCTTTTCCGTCAGGGCATAGCACGTCTGCTTTTGCAGTGTCAGGTATTATGTATGAGAAAATGAGGAAGTACGGGATATATGCTGTTATACTGGCAGTCTTAATCGCATTTTCAAGGATATATTTGTTTGTTCATTATCCATCAGATGTCATATTGGGCATCGTTATAGGGCTTATCTGTTCGAAAATTGTGCTTGGGATCAATAAGAAATTAACTTCCAACAGACTGGAGATGTAAAAGATGGCCAGTAATTTTTTCTCGAAAGTTTATGAAATAGTCTCTAAGATACCTAAAGGTAAAGTAACTACATACGGTCAGATTGCGTTATTTTTAGGCGATGTAAGAAATGCACGCATAGTAGGCTGGGCTATGAAAGCGGCGCCGGACTATCTTAATTTACCCTGCCACAGGGTAGTTAACAGATTCGGAGAAATGGCACCAGAATACGCATTTGGTTCAAAGGAAATTCAGAGGGCAATGCTGGCTTCGGAAGGGATTACTTTCAAGGATAATGGATGCGTAGATATAAAGAAACATTTATGGAGGGGACCGGATGGCAATATATAAAGGAGCGTGTAAAAAGTTATGATCAAAAAAGCAAGAAGTATTATTCTTCTATCTTCAATTCGTAATTTGAAACCAGGCCCGGACATAAATAGGATTATGCTATTTTGAGCAACGAATGAGCATTATGAAAGTTTTGATAAGTTCTTGGCTTTGCT
>JASEJN010000038.1 GCA_030016385.1 Clostridiales bacterium
AAACGAGTTTCAAAAGCTCTTGGATTCTTAAGGCTGCTGGCCTTAGAACTTACAAGACTTGAATCTGCCGAATGAATGTTCAAAATAACATAAGCTCATATTGCAAATTGAAGTAAAAAGTAGTTTATTAAATTAGTAATTTTAAATATTTGCAATAAAGTTATAAGTCTTTAAAGACTTTGAGAAGATATGAAAAAGAATAGAAGAAAGAATACATAAAAATATTCATACTCCCTAAAAAATTCTTTTATAAACATATTAAAAAGAAATAGTTTCACGCCTTTGCCGTGTTCCAACATTTATGCGTTTACTATTACTTTCATAAATGAGTATAATAAATATATGTGTGTTTGAGAGGTGACTTAATTGCCAAAAATTACATGGAAGCCTGGAACGATGCTGTATCCTGTACCTGTAGTTATGGTAACATGCGGCAGTGTTCCTAAAGATTATAATATTATAACGGTTGCCTGGACCGGTACTGTATGCTCCAATCCTGCAATGACATACATTTCCATAAAGCCTGAGAGATATTCATATGAAATCATTAAAAATACAGGTGAATTCGTCATAAATCTGACTACAGAGAAGCTTGTACGCTCTGCGGACTGTTGCGGTGTAAAATCAGGCAGGAATGTCGACAAATTTACGGAGACAGGGCTTACTCCCGGGAAGGCTAAAAAACTTAAATGCCCGATTATAGAGGAAAGCCCGGTTAACATAGAATGCAGGGTTAAAAAAATAATAAAATTGGGATCTCATGACATGTTCCTGGCAAGCGTTGTTGCAGTAGATGCAGATGAGAAATACATCGATAAAGAAGGAAAATTCAAGCTGGATGAGGCAGGAATAGTTTGCTATTCCCACGGGCAGTACTGCGGATTAAAAAAGCCTGTCGGACATTTTGGATTCTCGGTCAAAAAGAAACGCAGGAGAAAATAAAAGTATATCAGGGAGTGTAACATTATTTTCTGATTTTCATACTATGGATATTATATATGTTTTAAGGAATGATTTAGATTGTTTCAATACACTTACTTTCCTCCATGTTTTATACGACCATGGCAGTTCAATGCTCATGAAATTTATCCATCCCATTTTGCCTCTCCATTCATGAGAGGTGATGCAAAAGTCGATCACGGCATACGAGCTGCCTTCGCTTTGATAAAAGGAGGACCTCTTGCTCCAGACATAAGAGGTGTTGTAAACTTTATAGATAAACCAGGAGGTACCTATGTATGTGTCTCAGTCACCGGTCTTCCGGCATATCGTCCTGCAACGGACGGTAACCTTCCAATTGGTCCCCATGGCTTTCATATCCATGAATTCGGCAACTGCGAAGCAGGGGACCCATCCGAACCATTTAAGGAAGCAGGAGGGCACTGGAATCCGACAAACCAGCCTCATGGCAATCATGCAGGTGATTTTCCAGTATTATTTTCAAACCATGGCCGTGCCGAAATGTGCTTTTTTACAGATAAATTCAAGGTCAGCGATATAATAGGAAAGTCTGTAATAATACATGAAAGTCCGGATGATTACAGAAGTCAGCCTGCAGGTAACTCCGGGAAAAGGCTGGCCTGCGGGGTTATAAAAGTACTGTAAAATAAGAATACCTGCCAAATATAAAAACTCAGCAAATATAATTAAATTTTTTTATATTATCCGTAAATAACTTTCAGAATGATATATAATAATATGACGAACAGATGAAGATATATGGGAGGTAAAATCATGGTACGATTTGGTGTTATAGGCACAAATACAATCACAGACAAATTTATAAAGGGAGCGTCTCTTAATAAAAATTTTGTGCTTTCCGCCGTATATTCAAGAACTAAGGAGAGAGGGGAGTACTTCGCAAATAAATACAATATAAGCAATGTTTTTACGGATCTTTATGACATGGCAGAAAGCGATGCCTGCGATGCCGTATATATTGCAAGCCCAAATTCACTGCACAGCAGGCAGTCTGTTATCTTTCTGAAAAATAAAAAGCCTGTTTTATGTGAAAAAGCCGCTGCCTCAAATTCAAAAGAGCTGGCAGAGGTTATAGAAACATCAAAGAAAAACAACGTACTTTTTATGGAAGCGATCAAGTCTATCGCATTGCCCAATTTCAAGGCAATAAAGGACAACATATATAAAATAGGTACTATCAGAAGATATTTTGGAAACTACTGCCAGTACTCTTCCAGATACGATAAATATAAACAGGGTATCATACTCAATGCCTTCAACCCTGACCTTTCAAACGGCGCTTTAATGGATATCGGCGTATATTGCATACACCCTCTGATTCAGCTATTCGGAAAACCTGAAAGCATCAAGGCAAACGGCCTGATTCTTGAGTCAGGAGCAGACGGCGAAGGGAGCATGATCCTTCAATATGAAAATATGGAAGGAGTAATTATATATTCGAAAATAACCGATTCCTGTATTCCTTCGGAAATCCAGGGAGAGACGGGGAGTATAATTATAGATTCCGTCAACACGCCAAAAAATATAAAAATACATTATCGTAATGGGAAAATCGAAAATATATCTGTTCCGCAGCTTGAGGACTCTATGTATTATGAGGCATCCGAATTCATAAATTTAATGAATTCAGGCAGCATAGAATCGTCAATAATAACTCATAGGTTTTCAATGGAGGTTATGAACATAATGGATGAAGCAAGAAGGCAAATAGGCTTGGTTTATCCTGCAGATAAGTAAGCACAGGTGCATTTTTTATATTTGAAGAATACAACCGGAAAATATAAAATATTTCATTTGTCTGAATAATAATGGAGGTTATTATTATGCTAAACGTTGAAAGATTAGGAGTAGTACTAAACCCCAAAGATAAATATCATGCTAAATTCAATGCCGGAATGGCAAGAGAGGGTAATCGCGTGCATATGCTCTATCGGTGGGCTGAAGCTGAATCATCAAAGTGTCCCCCCGATGGGATATCTCCCATAAGCTATGTTCATGATTTTATAGCATATGCAGAGCTTGATACAAATGGCAAGCTTATAAAAGATTACGATAAACCGTTGATTGCCCCATTTAATGAATGGAGCAAAGCCGGCTGTCAGGATCCGCGCATTATAATTTTCGAAGGCATGTTCTATATCTTTTTTACTTCATGGGATTTATCCTGTGCAAGAGTTGGCGTTGCACGCACTAAAGATTTCAAGAATATTGAGCGCCTCGGCATCATACCAACCGTACAGTTTGATAAAGATGCTTTTATACTGCCCGAGAGAATAAGAGGAAAGATCGTATATATACACAGGATTAATTCTGAAATACAGATCGACTATTTTGATTCCTTTGATGAGATGTTTGACAGGCGCTTCTGGGCAAATTATAGCAAACGTATGCATGAAAAAGTTGTAATCAAAAGCGAATTCCCATGGGAAAATAAAAAAGTCGGCGGCAGCGTACCTCCAATTAGGACAGAGTCCGGATGGTTATTCATTTATCACGGCGTCGCAGATGACAGGGTGCCCTTCTGTTACCGCACCGGAGCAGCTCTTCTGGACCTTAAAAACCCATCAAAGGTCATAGCAAGGCTGCCCTATCCATTGCTTGAACCACAGACAGACTATGAAATACACGGGCATGTAAACAACGTGGTTTTTCCACAGGGCGCTTTTATAAACAACGGATGGATTTATATATCCTATGGAGGAGCCGATAGAGTAGTTGCAATGGCAAGAGTGAAATATGATGAACTTTTAAGTGAATTAGAAAAAAATGCAGTATAATATAACGGATTTCCAAATTTATCATGGGGTTCCAGAGAGGGGAGGCCTGGCCGTCCCCTCTCTGGAACCTTTATTTGTCAAGCGATATTTTTATGAAACGATTTCCATTCAGTTTGGCATATCAACAGTTAAAAAACTCGTCACCAATGTCTGGCCGTAGCCTCGCCATTGGAGATATTTTCTTTTTTGCTTAGCATCAGGCACAATGCATCGAGAACTATATGAACGCTCTGGTCAAACAGCGTGCTGAGCAACTGCACAGATTTTCTCTGTTCTCCCTTATCGCCCTTTGTCGTTCCAGGAACTATTATCAACCTGTCGGCTAATGAGCTTATAGTCGATTTTGGTTTGCTTGTAACGCTTATTATAAAACAGCCTTTATCCTTCGCCCTTTTGGTATTCAAAACAACATTTCCGCTCTCTCCGGAACCTGAAATTGAAAAATATATATCATTTTTTTTAACTGAGGGGTTTATGGTTTCTCCGACTGCATATACATTATAGCCAAGGTGCATCAGCCTCATCGCAAAACTCTTCCCCATCAGCCCGGACCGGCCTTCTCCATCTACAAATATGCTGACATCTTTGTTTATGCAGTTTACTACGTCTTCAAGCTGCTTCATATCTACCCTTGAAAGCACAGACTTTATTTCATCAATTATAACATCCAGTATATTCATCTAAACCATCTCCCTGAATTTCTTTGCGCTGTCCCTGACAGAGCCGGACCTCGTTATGGCACCGCCTATTATTACGATATCCGCATCCGCCTTTTTTATATCGGATATATTCCGAAGGTTTACCCCTCCTGCGACAGCAATGCTGCCTATTTCAGGAAATTTTCCCTTAAATCGCCGAAGGAGTAAAGTCAGACCATTCCCTCCTTCATCCGACGGAGCATGGATACAAAATATCGCATCGCTGAACTTTTTGAGCCCATATATTTTTTTATCATCCAACCCTAAAAGATCTATCATCATCAATTTTTTAAACCTTTTTGTAACTTCCTCACAAGTCATGATTGTATCCACAGAGGATGCGCCCATTACCGTAGCGATGTCCGCACCGTTTGAAAATGCTGCATTAAATTCATAAGCTCCTTCATCAATGGTCTTCATATCGGCTAAAATCGCTTTTGATGGGAACAACTCTTTTATACTTCTTACCGAAGATATTCCATAATCCTTTATAAGGGATGTCCCGACTTCAACTATATCTATGTAGGGACCGGCTTCCCCGGCTATTTCCTTAGCTCTTTCAATTGTTACTCTATCTATGGCTAACTGTATCTTCATATTCTTTTCCCATCTTTTCTCTAAGATACTGCTGTAATTTTTCACGGTCAGGCAAGCCTTCATTGTCACCAGGCACCATGACCTGCATAGCGCCTATGGCATTGCCTCTTATCACCGCATCTTTCAATGATAATTTTTCGAGAAGCCCGCTTATTACGCCTACTGCAAATCCATCGCCGGCTCCAACTGTATCCACTACTTTTTCAACCTTGAAGCCGGGCACCGTATACGACTCATATTCTGTCTTTACAAATGCGCCTTTGCCTCCCAGCTTTACAATTACCGTCTTTGCACCAAGATTTAAGTAAAAATCCGCTATAGCATCCGGTTCATCGCTTCCTGTAAGCGTCAGTCCCTCCGATATACCCGGAAGTATCATATCGCATTTTGAAGCTATATCATTTATAACTTTTATCATCTCTTCTTTGCTTTTCCACAGTGAAGGCCTTAGGTTCGGATCAAACGTTATAGGCAGCCCCTTCTCCCTTGCTCTTCTTATGAGCTCATATGTAGCCTCCCTGCAGCTTTCGGATAATGCAGGGGGTATCCCGGTTACGTGGATGTGCCTTACCTTCCCTAAATCTATTTTTTCAACATCTTCCCTGCTTATATGTGATGCAGCGGTACCTCTCCTGAAATATACGACTTCGGGATCTCCTTTCTCTGTTTTACCCTTTATCTGAAAGGCCGTCGGAAAATTTTCATCAAATGTTACATTGCTTGTATCGATACCTTCGTTTATCAGGAATTTCATTATATATTTCCCAAAGGGATCGACTCCGAGCCTCGTAACATACCCGACATGATAGCCTAATCTTTTCAAACCTATACATACATTCACCTCGGCTCCCGCCAAAGATCTTGTAAATTTCTTCACATCCTCAAGATTGCCGACATAATCTGCTACAAACATCGCCATAGGTTCACCGATCAATATGATTTCAGACATTATCATTTAACCCCCTTCATTGCATGAACTTCTTCGTACAGCACTTTGGCCTTATTCTCATCGTGCGGCCATAAAAGCAATATATCAAATAAACCAGGATAATAACTAAGACTCAGCAATTCCCTGGCAAATGCCATAGCTGCAATTTCACCAGCTGCTACAAGGCCCGATGTATATTTTATTGGGCCTATATTCCACAGCTTCACCCTTTTCTTTCTCGTATATATTTCCTTATCTCTACTTTCGATGAAGTGAAACATTTCATGGGCAATCAACACATCCTCGATTTTCACTCCATCAAGCAAACCGCTAAGATTCTCTTCCTTAACTATTTCTTCAGCCTTGTTTACACTATCCATGTAAATCGAGATTCTATCGGGCGCATTGAACCGTGCAAACAGTATATAATCTTTGCTATCGCAATCTTCATATCTCGAAATAATCAAGCCGAGGCATTTTGCGTATTCACGGCATGGCCTATAGCCGTATTTATCTTTAAGCGCGGCTGCTTCCCGCCTTCCGCACTCACCGGCTTTCTCTATTATATCCTCTTTTTCTGCAACCCTGTTACCTATGGGGTCCCTTTTAAATATATAGGCACCCCAGGTATTTTCATCTATAGTCTTCAACTCATCTATCAATTCTTTTATCATAAGTCATTCTTAGCCCCGACAATTATGACCATATCATCCGGCTCTAAAAGCATCGTTTCCGTCTCCATAACCATATACAATTGATCTATGCTCATCATGCTTGAGTAGTCGAGTACTTTGCCTCCGATGCAAAGGGAAAAGTCCGGAGTGAGTTTTATGTCGCTTTTATATACCGAAAGGCTCTCCCACATCTTTGCTGTGGTATCCTTCAAATCCTTCACCTTGCAAGATATGCTTTCGCCGTCTCCTCTCTGTATTTTGATAAAGCCTTTTTTATCTACGACCCTTATTTGCTTTTTGCCTGACTTTTTGTCTTTTACTGCCGAGAACACATATAACGCATTATTTTTATTTTCAATCTGCACGATATCTGCCGAGACGCCCATAGACTTTGCTGCAATCTCTTTTGCTTCATTTTCGGAACAGGACTTTAAAAGATCCGTCGTCTGAACCTCCGTAGAGCCTAATGCTATGGCGGTTATCTTTGAAGTCTGAGGGTCTATCTCCACCTGTACCTCTATGCTGTCCGGAACGGCACCGCTTGTAATAGCCAGATCGGCCGCTTCCTTCTTGATGCCGGCGATGTCCTTGGTCGATGGATTCGGTATGACTCTTTCGACAACATCCCTGACCATCGCAAGCGCAACTCCTATTGATGAAATAACCTCCGCATTCTCGGGAATGCTGTATTCCAGATCCATATTTTTAGCGGTATAGGGAATCAAGGCCGCAGCACCGCCGCCAACACCCACCAGCGAAATCTGGTCTTTTTCAAGCTTATATTTTTCAGCCAGGGATTCGATCACCGGTTTTATTTTTTCAAATGATTTTTCAAGTATTTTATTTGCGACATCTTCGACGGATAACCCGAGATATTCAGCCAAGGGCTCCATTGCCTTATAAGCAGAGTTTCTGCTTCCATAGGAATAATCTTCAGGTCTTACAAGCCCCAGTACGTTTGCAGCACAGCTGTTGGTAATTGTAATTCTTTTTCCTCCCTTGAGCTTTATTGCTACATAATCGGCAGGATCGCCATTTTTAGGGGAGAAAAATTCCAATTCCGGTTCAACGATTTCTTCCTCGGGAGTATATACCGAGTATTCCATGCCCGCTATATGGGCACTCCTCGGCCCTACATCCACAATTCCATCTTTATTTGCCCTCACCATGCTTCCCCCGGCAATGCCGAGAACTCTTACATCAAGAGAACTTATATAAGTTGGATGTCCGCCGACTATAGTGTAATCGACAGTCGGCCTGCCGTTTTTTATAACACCTATATTTGTGCTGGTTCCCCCTACTTCAAAGTAAACTCCATTGGAAGCGCGAAGATACATCAGTGCTCCGACTACGCTGGCCGCAGGTCCGGATAGCATCGTGAGCACAGGACGTTTTTTCATCTCAGAAATATCCATAACGCCGCCGTCTCCGCGCATTATCATAAGCGGAGCTTTTATTCCAGCTTTTTTCACGCTTTTTTCCGTGCTTTCTGCAGTTTCCAGCATTTTAGGAAGTATGCTTGCATTGATGGCCGCAGTCCTCGTCCTTCGCGTCAAACCGTAAAGCTTGGTGATATCCGATGCGACTGTTACAGGCATGCCCATTTTTTCTGCGACATCCTTAACCTCTTCCTCCTCACTGATATCGTCAACCCCAAAAGCCTTGGAAGCCACGATAACGCTGGAGCCCTGTCCGGCAAGGTCTTTAATAGCACCCTTTACGGTATCTTCGTTAAAGTCTTTTTGTTTTAAATAGGTATGGTGCACCTTAATAGTCTTTCCAGTGCCTAAATCGATATCGCCAATTTCAGTCTGCCTTTTTGAAAGGAATCCTTCAAGCCCGCCTTTGCCTATGCCGATGATTCCGACATCTGCGACATCTCCCTCAAGCAGCGCATTTGTTGCCTGAGTTGTACTGTGAGCTATAAAGACTACATCCTCAGGATCAATATTGTTATCTTTAAGGCATTTTTCAAAAGCTTCTATGACTCCGGCGGATACTCCAAGCTCATCATCATGGGTTGTCATTACCGATGCCTTGCCGATAATCTCATGTGTATCGTTGTCTATCGCAACCGCTTTTGTGTGAGTTCCACCTACGTCTATTCCAACACGGACCAATCTCTTTGTCATGTTTACCTCCTGTTTAAAATTCTTCAATTCGTAATTTTAGCTTGTGTTATTTTGAACACTCATTCGTTACTCAAAATAACACAATTCTATTTATGCTTGATTTCAAATTACGAATTGAAGTCAAAATTAGGGGTTGTTGCATAATGGATAAATGTCCATTATGCAACAACATCTTGTATAAGCATAACTATTAACGAGGGATTTCCCGACATTCCCTTATATAGTTAATGTTTCTGCTACAAGCTCCTAATTTCTCATATATATGATTATACCCCGTACATAAAATATACAATCAAAGAATTTATAATACATATTATCCAGGCCCAGAGAACGCCGGATTTTAAGAATTCCTTTGTGCTAACCTTTGAATAGCTAAGTGACCACAGGTTCCATGATTGCGTCGGGCAAGCTGAAATATTCATTGTAATTGTCGGTATATAAATGAGCGGGAACAGCAATGTATTTGTAAAGCCTCCAATTGCATTTAATATACCAAGAGTTGCGGAACCTGCCCCGAATACTGTCAATGGCCCTCTGAATAACCCGAGTGGAGCAACAATTGCAAACAATATGCAAAGGAATAATGGACTCCTCGGCATTACGCCACCCAGTATTGCCTGGAAGAACGGAGCTACCATGCCGGAAACCTTGTTGAACATTGGAAGTATGAACAGGAATCCAAGCAGTGAAGCAACGTCTACAACACCATCGTAGAATGTTTTGGTAACGATTTTTTCTGCATCGTGAAAGCTCTTGATTTTCCCGCATACAAACAGGGCATAGAATACCGCTACTATAAATGCCGGTATCGGCTGCCACTTGAATGCTATGGCCAGGATAACCGGAATAAGCGGTGTTATTAAAGCCATGGCAGGAACATGCTGAGTAGTATATGTGCCGGCACTCTGAGTGCCCTGTGCCGCCCATGCATGGTTTACCGCGCTTTTCCTGAGCCTTACAGCAAGCATTATTATAATAATAAATAACTGAACTCCCATCGCAGTAAATCCGAACTTTAAATAATTGCTATCATACTTAAAGCCCTGGAAAATTCCCTGCATCTGTTTAAATAAAACAATGTTGACATACATACCGGAGCCGACCGACATTAGGTATGAACTGACAGCCAGCGGCTTTGGAACGCCCAGTGAAAAAAGAATTGGAAGCACGATAACACCGATTGCTACAACGGCGCCGGCTCCAAAGGTACTTGTAAATATAAGGCCGGTTACTATGGATAACAATATGGTCGTAATAAGAGGTTTATCTCCTCCAAGTTCAACAGTTTTTCTTATGATAGTTGCAGCGATTCCGGTCTCCACCAGTATTCTGCCAAACCAGCTTCCGAAGATAACCACAACCGCCGTTGCTCCCCAACTTTCAGGACCGCCCTGGAATACTTGGGTCTGTGCAACCTGCCATGAAATCTTTCCGCCTATCATGCCTAAAGCAACCCAAATTATAGCCATGATTAAAAATCCCAACATAAGGTTGCCGCCTTTTGCGGCGTAATAAATCAGCCCAAAATAAGAAATCAACAACAGGATACCCAATATAACTTCTAATGACATTAATATACCTCCCTTGTAGGATTAGTTTTTAGATCTAATAACTGTTGCTTATATAGATAGATGGCTTGATACATATTATTATACAGTCATCTATCACCCCCTTAAAATATGTTCAGTTGACCTTCTGCAGCTTGCTTATTTCATTTTCTAGCTTTGAAAGAGTATCGGGACGGCATGGATATTCCAGAGCTACAGGTATACTGCCGTCGAATATTTTAAGTATATTCCTCCACGGTATATTCCCTTCATCCAGCAATACCACGTGCGGCTTGTCCCCTATATATACATCCTTTAAGTGAATATATGTGACATACGGTTTTAACTTATATGCATTCTCCAGCGGATCTTCCTTCTGCCAGATCCAGTTACCTATATCAAAAGTGCAATGTACTTTCATTCCTAAGCTTTTTGCAGTTTCCAGAAATCTTTCGATTTTATCTATCTTTCCATTGGCATCCGTTTGATCATTTTCTATAGTAAGCTTTATTGAATATTTATCGCAAATGGAATTCACATCAAGGACATCCTGGGTACTCATATAATCGTAGTCTCCGATATTGAGTTTAACGTTCCTGCAGCCCATTTTACCAGATTCTTTAAAGTACCTTTCGATTTCGCCTCTATTTAGTTTACCATTTGTATATAATGATCCCGATACCGAATAATAAAGAACCATACTGAATTTTTCAGAAAACGTCCTTATTTTAAGGAGTTCAGAATCAAAATCATCCATAAACTCTCTTCTTATTTCAACACTTTTAATTCCTGAAGAATAAATATACTCTAAGAGCTTAGACTGCTTTACCCCTTTGTTTAAATCATCCAAAAACACCAGTGTATTTATTACTATATTGTTTTTGTCCATAATTTCCTCCATATTGGCAAATTTTATTCAGGCGAATGGATTATAAGCCTGGCCTCAATTTCTTTATATTTGGGTTTGCTTTTTCTATTGCTGTTGATCCTCTTTATTAGCATCTTAGCCGCTTCGGCACCGACTTCATAGGAATTTTGTGAAATAACTGGTATTTTAGAGTAAGCCAGCGACGCCCACCCCCAATCCTCATAGCCGCAAACATAGAAATCTTCCGGTATCTTTAAGTTGCACTGTTTTATACTCTGAAGGACATTTAACAGAGTTACCCCATTAAGTGTAAATATTGCCTTAAGCTTATTTTTGCATGAATTATTGAATGATTTAAGGGCCTCTTTACATGTGTTTTTATCATTTGTATCGATAGTATAAATCAATTCATTCCCATCAATATTTAACAGGTCTTTCATGGCATCCAGATATCCCTGTCTTCTGATATGTCTGACGCGGTTTCCTTTAGGTTCCTCGGTAAAAAAAGCGATATTGCGGTATCCCCTTTTTACCAGAAATTTTATAGTTTCAAATGTCATCTTGTAATTATTCGTAGCAACGGAATCAATTTTCAATTCCTTCATCGTCCTATCGGCCAGCACAATGGGTACTCTTGTTTCATTGACTTTAACTAGAAATTCATCATTATAACCGGTAGTATTCACGATAATGCCTTCGACTCTGCTGTCTATTAAAGACCCTATATATTGCCTCTCTTTTTCAGGATCATCATCAACATTCGATATTATCACCTGATAGCCGTTAGCCATACAGATGTCCCCGATCCCCTTGAGCAATATGGAGGAAAACTGGCTCGTGATATCAGCTATTATAACCCCTATCATTCCGCTTTTATTAGACTTTAACGTTTTTGCTATATTGTTTGGCCTGTAATGGAGTTTTTCAATTATATCTTGTATGTTCAGCCTTGTCCTATTTGACATGAATTCGTATTTACCATTTAGATACCTCGATATAGTAGTTTTGGACACACCTGCCAATCTTGCCACATCGTTTATCGTTACAACTTCTTTTTCTAACTTCATAATATCCCCTTTTTAGTTAATCAGTTAACGAAACCGATAAACATAAATTACATTATTATAATAGCATACATATTTCGACAAATCAATAATTTCTGAAATTTTATTTTTCTCTTCTGATGAATTAATTTTGCACGCCTTCGATTCGTAATATGAACTTATGTTATTTTGAACACTCATTCGCCAGATTCAAGTTTTGTAAGTTCTAAGGCCTGCAGCCTTAAGAATCCAAGAGCTTTTGAAACTCGTTTCACTCAGACAATCAAAAGCTCTAAGGATTCTTATGCGGCAGCAAGCCAAGAACTTATCAAAACTCTCATAATGCTCATTCGCCAGATTCAAGCTTGCGCGCAAAATAGTTGCCGGCGCATCAAAAATGTTTTATAATGGAATTGTTGATAAAGGGAGGATAGATCATGGGTGTCAAGATTGATGCAATTAAAATGAAAAAGAACCCCTTATATTCCAGTTCAGTTGTAAAAAGCGGCATTCTGGATTTTAAGGGGAGAAGTGTATCCATTTTTAATATGCATAGACCGGTGTAAATCCATGATTCTATATCTTAAATACAAGCGATATGATTTCAGGGTTTACGCCCTGAATTTTTGTTTGCATTTTAAATAACGGCGATACTTCTTCCATAAGCCTTACTGATTTTAAAAAAGGCTTATTTTTATTGTTAAAACCGGCTTTGGGAGGAGTAAACATGGTAAATAAATTAAAAAGAAATGTAACGGTCAGCTATATATATAGTTTTTTCATGGATTTGAATATAACAACGGCAATATGGGTTTTATACCTTTCATATAAGGGTATGTCTCTTATACAGATAGGGCTGCTCGAGTCCATATTCCACGTAACAAGTCTGCTCTTCGAACTGCCCACAGGGGCTATAGCCGATATTTACGGCAAAAGGTTCAGTGTAATCTCAGGAAGAATACTTTCGGTTATATCCTGCATGCTCATGATTGTATCCCGTAACTTTATAGAATTCGCGCTGTCCTTTATTGTAAGCGCCGCATCATATAATCTGGACTCCGGTGCAGCGGAAGCCCTTGTATATGACAGCTTAAAAGAATTGGGCGAGGAAAAAAGTTACAAAAGAATATGGGGCAATCTGGCGTTTTTAATGTCCATTGCCCAAGGTATGGCAATACTGCTTGGCGGAATCTTGGCCGACATAAGATTTATATATGCATACGCTTTGGGTACAGCCATTCAAGGTGCGGCACTTATTGTTTCATTTAATTTTACAGAACCGCCCGTAAAAAATACTGAGGACGAAAGCGAAACACTGGTACGCCAGATAGCAAAAAGCATTGATGTTTTGAAGGGAAGAAAAGCAGTCCTTTACTTAATAATCTTTTCAGCGCTTTTATCCAGCCTTGAAGCTACAGTTTTTTTCTATGGTCAGAAATACTTTGAAAATATCAGTTTTACAAAGACTGCCATAGCATTAATTTTTGCAGCAGGCAGCCTTATCTCCGCATTGAGTTCAAAAGCTGCATACAGAATAGAGCGTTTGCTAAAACCTGAGAGAACATTGGTATTAATATCTGCAATAAACGTGCTGTCTTTTTTAGGTATGTCCATTTTTATGAATTTATCAGCCATATTTTATTTGGTTTCATCGGTAGCCGGGGGCATAGCATATCCTGTTTTCAGCGACTATATAAATTCAAAGATACCGTCTAAATACAGGGCAACACTGCTGTCGCTAAATAGTCTCTGCTACAGCTTAATAATGATATGCATCTTCCCCATTTTCGGCCTTATGGCTGAAAAAATAGGCTTCTCAATTACATTTGGAACAATAGCTGTTATATATGTACCCTTTATTATTTTCCTTATGATCAAGCTAAAGGAACATGGCGGACAACATAATAAGCCAGAGTAAACTCAATCGGCCCTGGCTTTTTTTCATCTATTACGCCAGTTAGACGGATTTACTGGAATTTTGTACCGCATTTGGGACAATACTCTACATTATTTTGTACCTCAGCTTTGCAATTGGGGCAAATCTTCATATTCTTTATCTCCATGATCTTTGCCCTGACTGCCGTAATATGATCTTCTATACCCTTTATTTCCCTACAGCTTTCTATCAGAGTTTCAGGGACTTCCTTCCCCTCCCTGTACATCTTATAAATCCCTTTTCCTATTGCAGATGCAATTTCTTGAATCTTGCTCTCATCGGAATTTATAGACATATTTAACTTTGCCACCTCAACCAGGTCCCCTGATTTCCTGGCAGCAGCCTTGGCTGTCTTCTCGACTTTCTTTGAAATGTTATTAAGAAATGCCATATATTCGTCCTCCTTATAAAATTATATAACATAGAATTAAATTCCAATTAATTTATATGCTTTATCTATTATATTATAACAAAAGCATTTTAAAGACAAAAACGCCGATGAACCTCTTGTTTCTTAACCGTTACAGTCTTTCCAAGTTCTATTTAATCACAAGCTCGATTGGGCAGTGGTCGGAGCCAGATACATCGGCATGTATCGCAGCTTTTAATATTCTGTATTTAAATCTCTCGGATACACAGAAATAATCGATACGCCATCCGATATTTTTTGCCCTGGCATTAAACATATAAGACCACCATGTATATGCATCCCTCTTCTCAGGATAAAAATAGCGGTATGTGTCGATAAAACCCGCATTTAAAAGCTCGGTAAACTTGCCTCTCTCCTCATCCGTAAAACCTGCATTATTCCTGTTGGATGACGGATTCTTTAAATCAATTTCTTCATGTGCGACATTCATATCGCCGCATACAATCACCGGTTTAAAGCCATCCAGCTTTTTCAGGTATTCCCTGAAATCATCCTCCCATCTCATCCTATAGCCGAGCCGTTCAAGTCCCCTCTTGGCATTTGGGGTGTATACATTGACAAGATAGTATTCGTCAAATTCAAGGGTTATAACACGCCCTTCCATGTCATGCTCTTCGATTCCAATTCCATAAGCGACGGTATCGGGCTCAACTTTAGTAAATATTGCCGTGCCAGAATACCCTTTCTTTACAGCATAATTCCAGTACTGGTAGTATCCATTGGTCTCAAAGTCGATCTGTCCTTTCTGCAGTTTGCTTTCCTGTATGCAAAATATGTCCGCGTCAGCATATTTAAAATAGTCAATAAAACCTTTCCCAATGCATGCTCTCAATCCGTTTACATTCCATGAAATAAGTTTTTTCATCTTGTATGTACCTCCCCCTTTGTTCCTTTATTTTATATCTGAAGAATATTATTCCAATCGCTAAGCTCACAGTCTTGAGAGTCTGTAAACTTGTTCAGGGCAGAATCAAAACTCGCTTCGCTCAGACATTGATTCTGCTTATCCTGAACTTTCATTAACAGACTCTAAAGACTTTCCGCTAATTGCTCTTTCCATAATATTCTTCAGATAATCTTTATACACCTTTGTTCCTTTATTTTATTTTACAACTGGCGGGTATGCGGTACAATATTATTATTTGAAAATCTGCGCATAAGTGAGAGCGATAATTTATAATTATATACGGACAATGTCATTCAAGGGAGTGCCGAAATGAAAGAATTAAAACAAACGCACGGGTTAAAGCAGAGATTCGAATCTATAAAAAGCAAGGCGCATAAACTAAAAAAAGAAGTTAAGATATTATATCTGGCATATAAGAGGCCGGACACGCCTTGGTATGCCAAGCTGCTAAGCATTATTGTAGTTGGATACGCCTTAAGCCCTATCGATTTAATCCCGGATTTCGTTCCCGTATTAGGGTATCTGGATGATTTGCTGCTGATACCATTAGGAGTTCTGCTGGTTATAAAACTTATACCAAAAAATATCATAGATGAATGCAGGACCAATGCCGAGGATACCATAAGCGAAGGAAAGCCCAAGGGCTGGATCGCAGCCGGAATAATAATACTTATCTGGGCTGCAATAATCGGACTTATCATTTATAAGTTGGCGTTCCGCTGATTCATAAATATTTGCTGTGCCAACAATAATACGAGTATAATTGATTAAGAAATATAAATATTTCCAACATTTTAGCAAAGGTGGGAGTAAAAATGAGAAATAACCTGGAACTCAGATGTTTTAGGCCTGTAGGATGTACTGCTGTCTTTAGTGATGACGGCAGCGCGGTTACTATCGAATCCCTCAAGGGCGAAGCGGGAAAGTTAGTTCTTGAAGGGACGCCCGGAAAGTTAGGAAATATAAACTGGAATGATTATAAATATCTTGTATTTGATGCAATAAACCACGGAGATCATTCAATGGCTGTGGAAATCGAATTCTGGGATGCTGACCATGCATATGATGATCCGAATATACACTGCATAAACGGCATCCTGCCGAAGCTTAAAACAAGGATAGCCTTTCCACTTGATTCTTTGAAAGGCCAGAACCTTTTTCTGCCGCGTACTCCGGGAAAGCTAAAGACTGTGGTTCACGGCAGCAAAGTTGAATTGAATGAAACCAACAGATTTGCCATAGGAACAGCAAAGTTTACATATAAACAGGTGCTCGAAATATCGAACCTCCATTTGTCTGATACAGAACCCAATTATCCTCTGGAGGATAAAAAGCTGGTGGATGAAATGGGCCAGTGGATGCTCAATGACTGGCCGGAAAAAGCCAGAAGTGTTGACGAAATGGTATCTTATCTCAAAGGCGAATTACACAAAACCGAAAAAAATCAAGGGACGCCTACTTTTAAAAACCGTGATGAATACGGCGGGTGGAAAGGAAAAAAGTTTGACGCCACTGGATATTTCAGAACCCAGCATGACGGCAGAAGATGGTGGCTGGTTGATCCGGATGGTTATGCTTTCTATAGTATGGGAATGGATGTCACATCTCCTGGAGAGAGCGGCCTGGTAACCGGAATCGAGAAATTATTCGGCTGGCTGCCTGATAAAAGCGGAGAATTTAAAGACGCATATAGTATTGAAGGAAATTCCGGTAATAATCTTTTTATAAACTTCGGGGTCTCCAACCTTATAAGAGCCTTTGGCTCTGATAAATGGTGGCAAAGCTGGGCCAAAATCACCCGCGAAAGAATGTCAGACTGGGGTTTCAACACTATCGGGAACTGGTCGCCCATGAGATTTATAAAATATTCCAAGTTGCCGTACGTATGGCCTCTTGGTGAATTCCCTACAACAGCGAAAAACATCTTCAGGGACTTTCCTGATGTGTTCAGCGATGAGTACAAAAATAATTCGTCAAAATTTGCCGAGCAGATAAAAGCATTTGAAGGAGACCCATATATGATAGGTTATTTCCTGAGAAATGAGCCCGAATGGGCATTTGTAAACAATCTCAACATTGCGGAAGAGCTCCTTGAAAACGAAGCCGACCTTTACTCTAAAAATGCTCTGATAGACTTCTTATCGAAGCGTTATTCCGGAAGCATAAATAAGTTCAATAAAGCATGGAATACATCTTTTTCAGGTTTTAACCAGCTAAAGAAAAAGATAAGAAAGGCTTCAAAACTTTCAGTTGCCGCAGCGCATGATTTAAAAGATTTCTCAAAAAAGATGATTGAGCTTTATGTAAAAATACCAAGCCAGGCCGTAAAAATGCTGGATCCGTATCATCTGAATCTTGGAATGCGGTATGCTTTTATTTCGAGTGACGACTTATTTGCAGGATACGAAAACTTCGATGTTTTCTCACTGAATAATTACAAGATGTCTCCGGTGGAGAGTATTGAAAAAGTGGGAAAGTTCACCAATTTGCCTGTTATGATAGGCGAATACCATTTTGGAGCGCTGGATAGAGGGCCTACAGCCACAGGACTCAGGGCAGTAACAAGCCAGGACGAGAGGGGAAAGGCTTTCAGATATTACAATGAAGCTGCCGCCGCTACGGAATATTGCGTTGGAACACACTATTTCATACTCAACGACCAAGCTGCTTTAGGCAGGTTTGATGGGGAAAACTACCAGATCGGTTTTACGGACGTATGCCATAAACCCTATGGAGAAATGGTAAGGCATGTGGTGGATTGCAACAAAGTTATCTATGATGTAGCCGACGGTAAAAAAGAAAAATATAATATTTCCCCGGATGAAATATACACAATATCATATTGATAACATTCTGTTTAAAGCGATTCCTGCAAACCTTATCGATGTAAAGCACTTACATCGATAAAGTTTGCAGGATTTATTTATTAATGTGCAAAGCATGATTCTATAATAAATATCGCTGTTTTCTTACAGGAAAATAAACTGTATAAACTTCATTTCCAATTTCATACAGAGGCTTAAATCGAATTCCTACAGGTTGGTTTATAGTTCGCCAGCCCGTTTTCCACATATCCCACTGCCTCTCATCATCAGGAGTAAGCATGCTATAGGGATTATCGATATCTCCGTAAAGCATTCTTTCTTCACTGGTTAACCCTGCAAGAACTATGGGCCCATCCATAAAAGCAACCATATTGGGACAATCGGCTAAGGGCCAGCATGTTAATGCTTTTCCCAGTATCACATTGACTTCATCATCGCCCCATTTTCTGCGAATACATTCAAAACCATTTCCGTCGCTACTTAATTCGACTTTTTCATTATTTACTAAACAAGTAAGTTTACCTTTCAGCCACCATGGTGAGCGCAACTTAAGGGTAAATTCAGATGGACTTTCACACTTGATTTTAATTGAAATGCTGATATAACTGGGCCGGGAGCTAATCTCGCTTGCTATAGGCAAAATTTTAAGTGTTTCTCCCCCTAAACTATCGATTTGCTGTATTAGCTTAATATTTACATTATCGATTTTAAAATTCACTTCTGACGGTAAATACTGGCATAGCAGTATTTCATCTGAATTCTGATAATAAATACCCTCCCTATGATTAGCATTAGCTTGTAACAACGTACAATGGCAGCACCAGAAATCATTGGTTTCAGAGCCCCACTTTTTTTGCGATCCGGCAGCTAGCGGAAGATAGTATGTTATCAAACCCGTAGGCGGATCAAGAGGTTCACAGACTGTGGCCAAACTTCGTCCCTGCCAATATCCCTGGGCAAATATACCGTTATATAAATTTCTTTCCCAATAGTCCGCATATTCGGCTTTACCTGTCCAGCGCAAAAGATATTCCGATAAACGCATCATATTGTATACAGTACAATGCTCTTGGTTAAGCTCACCCAGCCTGGCCGATTGTTTCCCCATCGGCGTCCATACTTCTCCACAAGTTTGTCCTCCGGTAGCATACATTCCTCGTTTTCTAACTGCCAAATCCCAATAATTCTCAACTATTTTACGGTAGCGTTCATCTCCGGTTACCTCATATGCCCTGGCCGCTCCCTGAATCTCCGGGATAGTAGCATTGGCGTGCATATTAGTAAGGACATCTTTCCCCTCATAAATTGGATTAAATAATTTTGGCCTTTCATAACGCCTCATAAGTGTCAAATGTTTTTCATCCTTAGTTACATCATACAAATCCGCCCAGTATTCCATCATACCGCCGGTTTCTTCCGAGTCCATCATCTTATCCATTTGTTCACGGGATATATCATTCGTAAATTTATAAAACCAGTCGGCGCATTTAAGTAATATTTCCATCGCTTGATGATTATCGGCATATTTATACATATCCAATAATCCCATCATGTTTTTATGGCATACATATTGAGGGGCCCATACGGTTTTGCCCCTTTTCAACCAATAAAGGTATTTCTCAGGAATCGGGAATGCCCATTCTCCGCCGTTTTCTTTTTGACAGCGTCCAATTTCAGAAACAATAAAATCTGCCCGAGCCTTAAGTTCTTCGTCATGAGTTTCATCAAAAATACGGGCCGCGGCGCTTAGCCAATGCCCCACAACAGTTCCTCTTATATAACTGGTAGGTGAATCCCATCCCCAATGAATATTTTCCGATTTGTAAGGTAGCCCAATCAGACCAGCCTCAAAATAATGTGATAAAAGTAAGTTGCGTGCTGTTAAACGCATCAGATAATCGCGGTTTCGCTCACGTCTGGCCTCAGGTTCGCCTGGCAGCAATTTCACCAGCCTTGCAAGCGGTTTTAAGCTTGTTTTCATAAATTTCATACCCCTTTACTCTTTTGCATTATATTCTTCATTACTCATATATACATAATGGACCTATAATCCAAAAGTATTCTCAACAACTCCCGGCAGTAAACTGTAAATCGACTTGCCAATTTTACGTTCAAAATAATCTTTGGTTTCAAAAGTTGCCTTCCATTTGGGAATTATTCCTTCATGTATTCCATGCCTTAGCGCCACATCGACCATTCTTTTTTCTATCAGGCAAAATCCATCCGGCAGCGCCAGGACATCGCATAGTTGTATCAGTCTGTCATAATCATCATATTCTATTGTTTGCAAATATTCCTTGACAAAATCATATTCTTTTTTGCTGCAGTCCCATTTCCCGAAGGCTGCCCTTATATCTTTATAATTAAAGGAATGCGTCATACATATTTTTGCTAAAAATGTGTAACCCTTGTCCATGCAGAAATTATATCCGTCAATTGCATGTCTCATGTCTGTAACACCAAATCTTCGACCTATGTCGTGAAGCATGCCCAGCACTAAAGCAGTATCTGAATTTAACTCCGGACAGTTTTGGGCTATCAATTCCGCCGCTTTCCCTGCATAAAGAGAATGACCAACCCATGGGCCCGGATTTAGCTTTTCCGCTTCATTCAATAATTTCTTTGCATCATTCAAAGTCGGCACATTTTTTATTCCATTGTCTATCATGGTAACCTGTCCTCCTGTATGATCTGTATTTCTTATAAAGCGCAAAACTGTTATGGCCCGGCATTGTTCAATTTGCTCTAAAGTCCTTTGATTATCTTTATATAGATATTCCTGATTCTCGGCCCGTCAAATTCGCAAAAATAAATCCCCTGCCACGTACCCAGTTTTAACCTTCCATTTTCAATTAGTACGGTACAGGACGAACCCATCAACGATGCCTTGATATGAGCATGGGAGTTGCCTTCAATATGCCGGTAGCCGTTATTCTCCGGAAACGCCTTATTCAATGCAGACAATATGTCATAAACAACATTAGGATCAGCATTTTCATTTATTGTGACGCCGGCCGTTGTATGAGGAACAAATACTATAACACTTCCGTCCATAACTCCACTTTTGTTTACTGCCTCTTTTACTATATCAGTAATATCTATAAATTCCTGCGCTTTAGTCGTTTTTATTTCGTACTCCATATTCTCACCTTCAAATTCATTAATGATTTTTCTTACAGATGTGCCATTTTTGCCTGAGACTTTCATAATGCTCATTCGTTGCTCAAAATAACATAATCCCATTTATGCCATATTTCAAATTACGAATTGAAAAACCTTATATAAATGCTTTGAAATCAAGAATTCTCTCTTTCCATTATAGCATTCTTTATAGATCTTTATATTAAAGTTTAAATATCACATATGATGAAGTACTGTATAACTACGGTTAAGAATAGTAAATTTTAGCCAAATTCCTACGACTTTTTCATCATTATCTTGTAATTCTTGGGGAAGTATCCATACGTTTCTTTGAATCTACGTATAAAATACGAGCTATTATTATACCCAACTAACGTGCCAATTTTCTCCACGGACATATTTGTATTCAAAAGCAGTTCTGAAGCTCTTTCCATACGTTTGCTAATTATAAAATCAGTTAAATTTTCGTTTGTTAATTCTTTAAATATACGGCTTAGATATTTCGGGTTTAGATGCACTGTATCCGCAAGAAAATCAAGAGACAGTGGTTTATTAAGATTTTTACATATATAATTTTTTAGCGACTCAATCATTTCTATATTATGAGAATTGCTCATCCTCTCGGAATAATTAAAAATATTCCTAATTAACTCTGATGACAACCCATAAAATTCGGAGATATTCCACAAATATTTTAGCGGCTGCGAAAGTATATCTTCTACGTTTTCCATAGGCTGGTAATTCAGTTTGCTTGCAAAATCTATTAATATTTGACATAATTTCATCAATCTTGCTGTGCAATAATTCGCCTCATAGCTGCCTTTCATAGCCATATCGATAAATTGTCTTATATTATTTTGTGCTTCTTCAAGATGACGGCTATTAAGCGCCTGCGCAAATTGTTCTTCCATATTTTTAGGCATTTTTTCTTTACTATTATCTCTCTCAAGTATATCGTGCGGAATAACCGTGGATTCCAATAGTATGAAATAGCGATATCTCGCCAACCGCTTTGCATACTCAAATGACTTATTAATATGCAAAGGATTAGATACCCAATCCCCATATGCAAACAGAAATCTAATTCCAAGCGATTCTTTTATATATGAAGACATTTTAAAAATAAATTCCCGGGCATAATTTTCATTGTCAGAATTAAATATAATGCCTATTGTAATATTGTCTAAGGCGGCGCACATAACTAAATTTTTATTATCCGAATAATTATTTATTAAATCAGTTAAATGATATTTAATATATTGCTGATCTTTGATAGACATGGAACATATTACCTTCTTATCAAGGAACAATATAAGAACTATAAATTTTGCACATAAAAAGTCAATTTGCATAAGTTTTAAATATTCTTTGAGTTCATCTTTGCTCTTAACATTTGCGTTTAATAAATTTATTACCAAATTATTGCATATTATTGGATGATTTACATCCAGTATGTTTTTGTATTCACCTAACTTTACAGATAAATTTGTAATCGCCCCATTTATAACTTTATATTCATCTTGCTTATTCAATTGTGGTTCGTCACATATTAACTTATGAACTTTATTAGTAAGCAGCTTAATAGGGTTATATGCTTTGAATGAGAGAATA
Source organism: Clostridiales bacterium (assembly GCA_030016385.1). Taxonomy (NCBI): domain Bacteria; kingdom Bacillati; phylum Bacillota; class Clostridia; order Eubacteriales; species Clostridiales bacterium. The sequence continues at coordinate 23,096 of JASEJN010000038.1, forward strand.
TTCGATAATATAAGTCCAATAAAAAAGCAAATAAAAAATATAACTATAAGCATTCGCTGTATATATTGCGATCTCTGATAAAAATTTTGTATCGGAGTCCCTCTAATCAGTTGGCATCCGATACTTGGCACAGTACAATATGATATAAAGTACTTATTGTTATTTATATTGCCTGTGAAAAAATTGTAATCGCTTGTATCTGAAACCATATGTTGAGCCGATGGATTTTTGCCAATCCATTCAAGTTTAACATTTTTACCTGACGATGCTATAACTTTTCCATCTCTATTTAATATCAAGCTAAATTGACCCGGAGACTGCGACAACCTTGCCAATATATTATTAAGCGCTTCATTTTTAATATAGATTGCAATCATACTATCGTTGAGGGAATCATTATATGACCATGGATAACCGCCTACAAGAGCAATAGTTTTCTCTTTCGTATTATTGACGGGTAACAAAGCCCACTGCCATCCTTCACTGATATCTTGCTTTGATACTTTAATCCATTCCAAATTGCTTAACGGTTCATCATCTCTCAAATCGAGATATTTTAGGCCTGTGTTTGAAGATAATTCAATATTATTTGTCTTATAATATATACTTATGGAGTCAATAATATCAGAGTTCATTGTTACATATTGACGGATACAATTTTCCACATCGTTTAATACAGCATGATTCCCTTTAATTGGATTATGAGAAAAAAATGTAAGAATATCACTATTTGTTTTTGTATATGAAAGATCAAGGTAAGTAGTTCTTACTTTATCAAATATGGCAGATACAAAAATATTATTTTCATATTCTAATATATTTTTATCATTTATCTCGATCTCATGATTATAGTTGCTTGCAAAAAAAATATATGAAATAGTACTTATCAACAAAGTAATAATAGCTGTTAGAATCGTATAAGAAAAGAATAATTTATAAAATGTCAAACTAAATACTTTTGGTTGTTTCACAGTATTATTCCCCCCATTGGAAAGTATTAATAGTCTATTGCATAACCTTGAAATCAAGTAATTTCAAGGCTTATAGAGCATATATATGCAGGATTTACCCCCACTTTTGTCGAATTTATATTTACCAAAACAAAACCAACTTAAGGAGGGAAAATCCATGCAAACTCATTCAAATCAGCTATCCTTTGCTAATGTTTACTCAGATGTTGATGAGTACTTTCAGCAGGATAAGCCGAAACTAATAGAACTCTTTGAGCAATATATTGATTTATCAAAACTAATTCCTCAAAGTTTCTATAACCACTATTATGCTTCTACTGGGCATCCCAGGGATTACAAGCTTTCATCAATGCTCACAGCTCTCATTATAAAGATGATTCTCTCTATCCCTGATATTTCATTATTGGTTAATATTCTAAATCTCTCTTCTGAACTTAGAAATTTATGTGGCTTTACTAAAGTGCCAGATGCCTCTCAGTTTTCAAGATTGAAAACTGACTTTGAAGCTGATTTCCTACTGTTTTTTAATAATCTCGTTGAAATCACTGAACCTATCTGTAATAGATTAAACCCTAAACTTGCTTCCATGCTCATCGCTGATACTACCGGCATCGAAGGCTATGTTAAAGAAAATAATCCAAAAGCCTTTGACACTGTCTTGAGAAATGTTAAAAGGTTTTCCAAAGATATACCAAATTTTAATGCTCATAGCTATGCTTGCTCTCAGATGCCAAAGTTCGCTCAAGCTAACGATGATATTAAATTGTCTTACATCAACGGACACTACTGTTATTCAATCAAAGCAGCCTTTGTCACTAATGGTCTCGGTGTAATAAGACACATTGATTTTTTCAATAGTGATAATTCAATAGATATCTCAGAAACTTTATCCGCATCCGAGCATAAAGATGACTATGATTCCAAAAGTCTAATCCCTGTACTTAACAACTTCTTTTCTTACCATCCACATTTCAAGTACGATTACTTTTTAGGCGATACTGGTTTTGATTCCATTGAAAACTACAAATATCTATACAAAGACCACAATATCATACCTATCATCCCAATTAACCCAAGAGGCTCCAAAAATATTGGTAAGCCTGGTGTCAATGAAGATGGTATCCCTACTTGCCCCAAGGACGGATCCCTTCCAATGAAATTTGATGGTTCCTTCAAAGAAAAAGGGAGACCATTAAGACTAAAATGGCTATGTCCTAAATCTAAAAGAGTATGGACAAATGGCAAGTTAAAATATCAGCTTTCTTGTGAAAATCCCTGCACTTCATCATCTTGCGGTCGAATGCATCATACTAATGTCGATGATGATTACAGACTAAATACTCTTATTCCAAGAGGTTCAGAGCGTTGGATCCAACTTTTCAAGCAAAGAACTATCATTGAGAGAACTAACTTTATGGTGAAATTCCCAATGGCTCTGGGCTATACAAAACTAAGGAATACATCCTCTCTCAAAGTTGAAGTGATGCTTGCAGCCATAACCCAGCAGATTGTAGTTCTGATTGCTGATAAACTGGATAAGAAGTCTCACCTTTTATCAATAAAATCGCTGATAGCATAGCATTTAGCCCCTTATTAAGCCAAGGTTTATTAAATTTACCTCTTTTTTGCTCAGTGTCACCTGTTTCTACTTTATCACCTTAATTTCTTACTTAATTCGTTTAGAATTAATGTTTTGGTTCTTCCCATTCCCTTTTTTACCCATATTTTTAAAGGGTTTTGCAATCAACTAAAAGTATTAAAGTCCTCTATATTAAAATATTATATTTTTTATTTTTCTGCAATAGGCTTATTTTTAAATAATACAAATTTATATTAATATATAGAAAAATCATAATAAAGTAGAAATAATGCTATTTAACATTGTATGATGAAGACTTGATATTATATGTATAACAGCACTTCCTATCCTGCCGTACTCAAAATTTATCATTAATCCCATAAGCAAAATATAGAAAAATCAATATTTTATAGATAAATCAAAATTGACAGATTAGTTCTCGCTTTTTTATAATAAGCTCACATCATAAGATTTATTTATTTTATAGACAAAAGTTCGATATAAGGAGATTTTAATATGGACCAGAATGAATTCGCAACTGCAAGAACACCCAGAGCAACAAAGCAGTTATTTTCTTTAAAAGGTTTAATACAACAATATAAAAAGAACTATGATCTTTTTCTCATTTTTTTACCTGTACTGATTTATTTTATTATATTCCATTATATTCCCATGGTTGGTATAGTAATAGCATTTAAAAATTATCAACTTTTAGATGGTATATTCGGGAGTAAATGGGTTGGGCTTGCCAATTTCAAAGAATTATTTACGACAGGAAGCTTTTTCGAAGTCTTAAGGAATACAGTATGGATAAGCTTCTTACGTTTTGTATTTGGCTTTCCTGCGCCTATAATACTGGCACTTCTTTTAAATGAAATAAAAAAGAAATGGTATAAAAAATTAGTGCAGACTGTAAGTTATCTCCCACATTTTTTATCATGGGTTGTTCTTGCTGGTTTGTTTATTCAATTTTTTTCCCCTTCTACGGGTCCAATAAATTTTATTCTTAAGCATTTTGGACTTAAACCCATTTATTTCTTAGGTGAACCGAATTGGTTTGTATTCACCATAATAACAACCGGCATATGGCAGAGTATCGGATGGGGTACAATAATATACCTTGCTGCCATATCTAATATTGATCCACAGATGTATGAGTCAGCAGTGCTGGATGGTGCAACAAGATTTCAAAATGTAATATATATAACATTACCATCCATAATGCCAACCATAGCAATACTATTGATACTAAATACAGGAAACATATTAAATGCAGGTTTTGATCAGATTTTCAATCTATATAATTCTGCTGTATTAAGTGTGGCAGATATTATTGATACATATGTATATCGTCGAGGTCTAACTGGCATGGAATATAGTTTTGCTACTACCGTTGGACTTTTCAAAAATGTAATAGGATTTATTCTTGTATACATAACGAATAAAATAGCTCGAAAAATAGGCGGCAGCACTCTTTGGTAAAGGAGATGATTTCATGAGCGTTATTAAAAAAAGCTTAAATGAACGAATATTTGATATTATAAACAGTATAATCATGATAATATTTATGGTTACGATATTATATCCATTTTGGAATTTATTTGTAACGTCTGTAAATTCCCCCTCAAGTGGCGGCGTAAATGTATTGTCATTATGGCCGGAAAAGTTCTCTTTATTCAACTACAAATATGTTTTAAGGAACCCGTATATTTGGATTGGATACCGCGAAACTATTATAAGGGTAGTTTTTGGTACCTTCTTAAGTATAGTAGTAACGTCATTTGGCGCATATGCGCTTTCAAAAAAGAATTTTCCCAACAGGTCTTTTTGGACACTTATAGTTATTATTCCCATGTTCTTCTCAGGAGGACTTATTCCAAGTTATCTATGGAACGTTAAGCTTGGTCTTATAGATAATCGGCTTGTTTTAATACTTCCAGGTTTAGTAAGCTCCTTTAATTTAATTATCATGCGCAATTTCTTTATGGCCATACCGCAGGAATTGGAAGAATCGGCTCACCTTGATGGCGCAAGTAGTCTAAGGGTTCTGTTCAGCATAGTTATTCCAGTTTCTAAACCTCTTATTGCAACTATAATACTATGGATAATGGTAGGCCATTGGAATTCATGGTTTGATGCAACCATATATATACGTTCGACCAGTAAAATGCCTCTCCAAGTAGTTTTGCGCCGTATATTGCTTGAAGGTACGCAGCAATTGATGGACATTAATCCCCAGTCCGGTGATAACAATACCGTCACTCCGGATTCATTAAAAGCTGCAACAGTATATATATGCATGATTCCTATAATGTGCATTTATCCATTTCTGCAAAAGTACTTCGTGCAGGGCGTAATGCTGGGTTCCATAAAAGGATGACTGAATAAACCCAAGATTTAATATTAAAATGGTTTTCCAGTAAAATTATATAAAAAAAATAAATATAAAGGGGGTAAAAATATGCTGGAAAGTTATATAAATAAAAAGTCAATATTTAAAAAAGTATTATGTTTAACGATTACAGCCGTAATAACTATTACCACTGTATTAGGATGTGGAAAGCCTAAAACTCAAAACAGCAATGCATCAAAATCCAATAAGGTATATACTTATAGAATGGTTATGAATAATTTTGGACCGTGGGATAAAAACCCGGAAATGGTTCAATATTGGGAGAAACATTTCAAGAATGTAAAATTTGACCTTGTATATGTAGAGAATAGCAATGCTGCAGATAAAATCAACCTTATGATTTCTTCCGGTGACATACCGGATGTATTGCAGTATATAGACCAACAGAAATATTATGAACAGGGTATAATCGGAGGATGGGATGAACAATTTTTCCGGAAAAATGCGCCAAATATAGCAAAATATATAGACGATACTGATCCTACTGCTTGGAATATAGCTAAATTTGATGGAAAGCTAATGTATTCCATACCTGGATTCAGGCTTTATAATACAATCCCAAATCCTGTATGGTGGCGCACCGATTGGCTGAAAAAACTCGGTATAAACGAAATACCTCAGAAACTGGAAGATGTAGAAGCAGCATTTTACAAAATTGCCAAAGGAGATCCTAACGGAAATGGTAAAAAGGTTTATGCTCTTTCAAACACCGGGCTTGATTCTATCTATGGTGCTTTCGGTACTATGAGAGGAATGTGGCTTTTGGGTGATGATGGTAAAGTTGTTTTAGGTGATATAACACCAGGTGCAAAAGAAGCAGTTACACTCCTTAGGAAATGGTACAAAGACGGCGTGCTCGATCCAGAATTTATAACCGGTGAAAACCAGGGGGGATACTGGGCAATATCACATTCATTTTTAAATGATCGAATAGGTTATTCGGGTATAGGAAGCTTTTATCACTGGGTCAATACAACTAATGAATCCGGCGGTACTTACTTAGGTAGCGGAGAAGCAGGCTCGTGGAAAAAAGCGGGAAAAGTCGGCACTTATGCTCCTGGATATCCACCAATTGGTCCCGATGGAAAACGCGGCACAAAGCAGGGAGATTTTCGTACGTTGCGTACTGCATTTTCTAAAAAGCTTGTAAAGGATACAGACCGATTTGCCCGTTTGCTCCAAGTAATAGATGAACTTAACTGTAAGGATACAGAGACCAGCCTATCTGTCGAAAGAGGCCTCTATGGAAAATATTCTACAATTACTAAAGATTTTCGCGGAATACCAACTTATAAAAGCCTGACAGGTGAAACTGATTTGCCTAAGTTAAGTGCCATTGGTGCTGCAAATACTTTTTCATTCATAGAAGAAGGAGGAAATTTGGATTATCAAAAAGTCGTATACGGGCAGGAATATGCCTGGGCACAGGAAAATCTAAAAGATAAAAGTTTCGGCTATAAATCAGCAATCTTTGGTGCTCTGCCATCCCAGACCAAATATAGTGCAGAACTTGGCAAAATACTTGATAGTGGTTTTACCTCAATAATAACTGGAGATAAACCAATTGATTATTTTGACGAGATGGTTGCAAACTGGAAAAAAGCCGGAGGAGATCAACTTACCAAGGAAGCAAATGAGTTGTATTTAAAGCAGTCAAAAAAATAAGAATATTATATAGTAATTTTCAATAAAACATAGTAGTATAATACTGATCAATAGGAGTAGCCTTAAACTACTCCTATTGCATAAAATTATTTATGAATTATAATTTTTTTATATTAAAAAAATAAAGGAGGAGAAAACAGTGCTCTATACAGATAGTACAAGAGGAAGTCCTTGTGCAAAGGATCCTGCTGTGGTCAGATTTAATAATAAGTATTATATGTACTACTCTCTGCCGCCGTATCCTAGTGAAAAGTGGCATAGTAAAAAACCAAACGGTTGGAATATAGGCATTGCGATAAGCAATGATTTGGAGAAATGGGAAAAAGTAGGAGAAATAACTCCTGCGATGAAGTATGAAATGAAAGGCTTATGCGCTCCTGGAGCAATAGTTATTGATAAAAAGCTACACCTTTTCTATCAAAATTATGGTAATTTCCCACATGATGCCATATGCCATGCCATTTCGAAAGACGGTATAAATTTTGTCAGAGATGCTTCAAACCCTATCTTTTCACCGTCGGGAAGTTGGAATAACGGACGTGCTATAGATGCTGATGTGGCAGTAAAGGATGATAAGTTATTTCTATATACTGCGACTAGAGATCCACACGGAAAAATACAAAAATTGTGTGTGGCTTCTTCGAGTATAACATCGGATTTTTCTAAAAGTACATGGAAACAAGAATGTGATGATAGTATATTACAGCCTGAATTACCATGGGAAATGGATTGTATTGAAGCACCAGCCGTGTGCATGCACAACAAAAAGCTTTATATGTTTTACGGTGGAGCGTATAACTGTTCACCACAGCAGATAGGATGTGCAATCAGCAAGGATGGGCTGCATTGGAAACGCATAAGTGAAAAGCCATTTTTATCAAATGGAAATCCCGGGGATTGGAATGCAGATGAATCAGGCCACCCATATGTTTTTATGGATAATGACGGACATACATGCCTCTTTTATCAAGGTTCAAACGATAAAGGCAAGACATGGTATTTATCAAGAGTGAATATCATATGGAAAGATGAACTTCCCTATATTTCAAAAATATAAAATGTTAATACAGAGCATCATAAAATTACTTTCAAGTATCTTGTGATGCTCTTTTCTATTTTACATAAAAAGTCGGTCATAAAGCTTTCAAAGGTATGCCTTTCTAAAAAAGTGCCACAACTTCCTTTAGTATTTCAATATTTTTATCTGTATCACCCCGGACTTCCAACCTGTGATTTACGCCTTCAATTTGCATTAAACGAATATTTTCCTTCATACAGTGTTCCTTAAGAATATCTGCATTTAAATGTTTATCATTCGTACCGTCAATTACAATTATAATCTTTTTCTCCCTCTTAATATAAGGCAGCGTCTCCTTTAGGGGAGTTAAATATATGTGTCTTGCTCCAATAGATAATTTTTCATCAGCCCATCCGGCAATTACCGTTCCTATACTTTTAGAAACAAACACTATATCGCTATATTTTGAAAAATCGATGGCTTTTAACTTCGTCAGCACATCGCTCTTTACATTTTCCATATGTTCATCTAGCGATTTATCCCGTTTAAGCGAATCGCTATAATCGATAGCTACCCTTTCATAGCCGCGGGCTTCAAACTTAAAACCCGCATAATATAGCAGCGGACAATCCTTACTGTAATTAACGCCTGGAAATATTACAACTATTCTTTTATCGCTCATATTATTTCACCTCAATATTTTATACCAACCCATAAGCTATCTATATCAGTCAAAGATAATACAGCTTGCCTTTATTCTATTATACAACAAACTTATTTTTATGAATGGCATGTATTAATATAACTTCGATTCGCAATATAAGTTTATGTTATTTATGCCTGATTTCATATTACGAATTGAAGTAATATAAGGTAAAAATTACAGTAAAAGAAAGGGAGGCATTTATGTTGACTATCTCAGGTACCAATTCCACAAGTTTTTCAAGATTGGAACTTTTTTTGATGGGAAGGACTTCCACTTTATCTCCTTTGATTACAATCAGTGCACTTGGGGAAATCCTTGCTCCTATTCCGGCGCCTCCTCCAACTCCTCCATTTCCCTTTCCGTCCCCTCCGCCTGAACCAAGCCCGAAGGACACGTTGACTACCAGTATTAGAGTTGATTCGCCAATATTTATCGGCTCGCCTATAACTGTCCCTGAAGCAAATCCGAATTCATATTACATTCCATATCTATTCCCTTTTTTGCATATGGATATAAGCTTTTTATCTATGGCATCCAAGAAGCTGCATCCCCTTTTGCATTCATATATATCTATTACACATTAAAATTGAAAAAGTTTCAATAAAACGGATATATTTATATAATATTTTTCACAAGTCCGGGGGTAAAGGCATAAAGTTGAACCAGCTAGACTGCAAATTAATAAAAGATATTAAAAATATATATTATTCAAGTAAAATAAAAATGAATTTTTTACCATTTGGTTTGTTTAGTGCTATTATATAAATATACGAATTGTTCAGTTTAAATTATGAAGATAATCCATGAAACCTGCAATAAAATCTTCAATTTTTAACTTTGTTTGCTAGCTTGTTAAATGAACACATTTTATTAACCTGGAGGGATAAACAATGAACGAAACATTAAAAACAATTTTAGGGCGAAGGAGCATCCGCAGCTATAAACCTGAACAGATTACCGATGAGGAACTAAATGTCATACTTAAAGCCGGAGAGTATGCTCCAAGTGCGATGAACCAGCAATCGAGCCATTTTACCGTAATTCAGAACAAAGATGTCATGAAGGAGTTTATTGAACTGGCAAAGGATATAACTAAGCAGGATGAAAATCCTTTTTATGATGCGCCGACTGTTGTCTTAGTATTTGCAAAGAAAGGCAACATAGCACCTATATGTGACGCCAGCCTCGCGATCGGAAATATGCTTATAGCTGCAACATCTTTAAACATCGGATCCTGCTGGATTCATTGCGTAAATGCCATCTTTAACACCGAAAAGGGCAAAAAATTTCAAAAAAGATTGGGCGTGGGTGAAGAATATGGTATCGTAGGCTCCTGCGTATTAGGCCATGCAGCAGCCAAAGCTTCCAAAGCAGCTCCGAGAAAAGCCGATTATGTAAATATTATCAAGTAGTATATATGATATCTTCGATTCGCAATATAAGTTTATGTTATTTTGAACACTCATTCGCCAGATTCAA
>JASEJN010000039.1 GCA_030016385.1 Clostridiales bacterium
AAATACGGCGCGACCCAATTCGACGACATAACGAAACAGCTTGGCTCGCGGTTGATACACGCGCGCTCCCCACAGGCAAAAGGTCGCGTCGAACGGCTTTGGGAAACACTGCAGAGCCGTCTGCCCGTTGAATTTGCAAGGAGAAATATCACTGATGTTTCCAAAGCGAATGCCTTCCTGCAAGATGAATATATCGCGCGGTTCAACACTCGTTTCGGAATCGAGCCGAACAACAGAAACTCAGCCTTTATGCCGCGCCCGAAAGGCATTAACATTGACAGCTTGCTCAGTATCAGGTATACCAGAACCGTGGACAACAGCGGATGCTTTTCACTTGACAGCATTCTCTGTCAATGCAATGTGCCTGGTATTCTTCCTAAGTCAAAGATTGATATTCTTATTAACCAGCGCTTAGGAGTAAAGGTGTTTTACAAAGGCTCCCTCTTCACACCAATTCCGATTTTAGATAAAAAGAAAAGACAAGTGACAGGTTCAAGTATTAATACAATCATCGCTCAGTTTGTTTCCGATAACTGCCTTAAAAATGAACATATCTCTTGACTTTCTTATTCGTCGGCAGTTATATTTTCTCCACACTCCGGCTTTCTTATTCAGAGGCCGGGGTGTGGGGCAGAGCCCCACGTAAAGTTTCGTATAAATTGAAAAGGTGATATTTTCATAAAATATTTAGCCTCTTCAGGGTGAAATAATCAAAAACTATTGACATAACCTTTTTGATCTTTTTTTCCAATTCGTAATTTAGGAATATATATTTATGTAGTAAATAAATATAAAAATAATAATAAATTATAAAAATAATTTTAATAACTTTTGTAGAATGTATCATGAGTAAATAATCTAATACTAAAATCAATTAGAGCTGATTCATATGATACAATTTTGCAAAAGTAATAAATGCAATAAAAGAAGGGTAAAATCGATGCTGCCGATGTCAATGTCAACTTTGTAAATCTGATAGATACAATAATCCTTAAGATGAGAAACGAAGATTTAGTGGAGAAACTTGAATATATATTTATGGATAAAAGAGATACGAATACACATATACCACCATATATTATTCTTATCTTATCAATAGCGACAAAAATGAAGTTAAAGACCAGCCTGACTGATGTACTATTTGCAGTAACTGATGAAGAGCTCTTATCTGTACTTGGCTGGAATATTTGAAATAATGAAAGAAGCTTTGATAAGGGACTATAAGGAATATGATTTCAGAGATAACGGATACAGTCATGGAAACAGCTCTGGCATGGCAGACAGATCTTTAGATGCTGTATATCCTATCGTCTGATGTTCTGTATTTTAAGTCAGGAATGAACATCAGATTGTAAACAGGGCAGCCTATATATGTATGGCCATAGTGTGGGCAGGAAGGAGCTAGGTTCTGGTTGCCAGTCTGCAATGACCTTAAAAGCAGGGGAGTTAAGGACATAATAATTGCCTGTATGGATGGGCTCAAAGGATTACCTGAAGCAATAAAAGTATATAAGACCCCGAATAAAGAGGCAGCATCGGATGCTCCTCATTCGCTTGAGGCCACATGGGGGGATAAGTATCCCATTGTAATTCAGTCCCGGACAAATAACTGGGATAGCCTGTCCATTTGCTTTAACTTCCCATCAGAGATTATTAGAGATTAGAATAATATATACTACCAACATTAGAAGAGTTCAACAGGCAACTTATGATTCATAACCAAGATGTTCAGCCATTTCTGCTTCAGTATTGCCTCGATTGTGCTACCAAACATATTCTTTAATGCATCCTGAATACCTTCAGCGGATATGTGTCTACTCATGGATCAGTACAAAGATAATATTTCCCCCAATAACAAAATAGCTTTCTACTGATTTTTTATTATAGGAAACTATTTTTACAGACTCTATTCATCGATTCTTTTGGGAAGCTTCAGTCATATCCGTTCATCTCTATCCTTTCGCACTTACGGTTCATATCCCATTCTCTCACTTTAATTAAGAAATTAAAAGTCATTTTCTTATGTACTGTTTCTTTAAGAAATACATCCAGTCCCTGTCCTGCTACATTCAAGCCAAATTAAAAAAATATGATAGCATTTCTATTTTTTTATAAATATTTTAAGAACTTTTGCATTTGTGCCTTCTTTACATGAAAGTATGTATGATCCAGTACCATAAGGTATAATAATGGTCTCAAGATAATCCAATCGGTATTTCATTCCATTTTTTGTTGTAATCATCACAATATCCCCTTCGTGTCGGTACATGAATTATTTTCCAATTATGGTCTTCTGAAATACATGCTGGTTTAGAAATCAGATGATCCTTAACATAAGTTCCCTTACGTTCAAATATAAGATTATCAAATGCACACTTTTACCAATCTTGCCGCCAAAATTACTGAACCCACTACCTGTGGAAATACGGGACCAACATACTTTATCCTGGGGACCTCATTATGTATTGACTTAAAAGCTGACCAAGTCCATCTCCCCGATAAGCTGCCGCATTTTAGATTTTTCGTATTTGCCGATTACCCCTCCAATACCTATGTACATATTCAGGTTTTCTGCCATCCGTCTGTCTCCAAACATATTCCACATTTTCTTTTTTGGGCATAGAGTTTTTAACTATTGCGTAGGAATTATTAATCATCGTAAAATCAGAGTTTCGGATATCAGTTACAGAGTCAATTGAACCTATTAGTGTATCTCCAAACAAAAAGGTTGTATCCTGGACTGGGCCACCTGGTGCATCAAATCCATTCATGGGGACACTGAACGATCCGTCCCCCCCTGTCCATCCGTCAAAATTATGTATCAGATTTGTCCATATAGGTTCAGGTATAATTGCAAAACCATTCCCAGTATAGATTCGAACCTTCGACAGGCCAAACGAATTCTTTTCTTTCTCTGTTCCACCCCAGTTTCCCTTACCTGAAATGGCGGGCGCTGTTATTTTAATATAGCGTGCAGTAGTTCCTTCAAAGTTTATAGGTATGCCGTTTATCAGATCAGTTGCAAATAGCTTTGGGCTTCTATCAGCTTTGGCCAATATATATGGATAACCTTCACCCTTTAATTCCTCCCAGTTGACCGCATCAACAGAGTGATAAATCCTGATCTGTTTAAGACCCCATGCAGGATAATCGGCTTCAGGTTTTTCAGGGTCAAACTGGTTATAATTCCATATCCACATTTCGCCCACCGGATAATTACCCTGCAGGTCAAATTGAATCTCCACTTTCCCAGCAGGATCCTTGACAAGCCACATGGTATTTCCTTGTGGATGATTATCATGAACATCTGTCTTGTCCAGATTTCCACTAATCCCATAATCATTTATTAAATTAGCTTCTTTATGCACTCTATGACCTGATTTTGTGGTCAAAACCTTTGGCTGAATATACATATTGGGTTGAATTTTTAAACCTTCTTTAACTCTCCACATATTGTTCTCCATTCTAATCAATTTATTGGGTTATATATCAGCCTCTAAATTCCAGATGTAATATTCTCAGCAATCTTCTCATCAAATTCGCCTGTTAAAGATGCTGACCCAAGTGTTTTTAAAAGTTTGGTTATTGCAATCATATTCTTAATAGGAGTTCCATATGGCACTGCATCACCAGTGCTTAAAATAAATGACTTTAGTGAAGGCATCTTTTTTATTACTTTTATCACGGTTTTGATAGATTCTTCTATGCTCATCCTGAACAAAGCCGGAGGTTCTATCCCGCCAATTATCACCTTATCTCCGCCAAAAATTCTGCGGGCATCCCATGGATACAGGTCTCCGGTTGTCGGTGGGCATAAAGAATCAATACCATCCATATTCCCTTGTGCAATCATTTCGGCAAAACCTGTAAGTTTTCCGCACATATGAGTTATAAACAGTTTACCTCCATCATGCACTATTTGTGCATAATCATCTATCATGGGTGCAGAATATTTTGCGTACATATTTTTACTCATCACTGTTGTTGAAGTATCTTCATAATCAAAAATGACTCCACATGGGCATTTAGATAGGACCCTATAATGTCGTTTGTTACGTTCATGCAGTACATTAAGGAGTTCATCTATTTCATCAGGATAGTCAGCCATTAAATAAACAGTGTTCTCAATACCTGCATAAGACTGCAGCATTTCCTGTATTGGGCTTAGAGGACCTGATGGAGTAGCAATCCCATCGTTTCCTATATATTTATCCCTGCTAATAAATGCTTCAAAATCAGGTGTGTACTCTGTATTATTGGCAATGTACTCAAGTATCTTTATATCTTTAGTAGAACTTAAAAGATATTTGCTTATATAGTTGGTGCATCCACCCGTGCATGTTTCGCTATATAATGTCCCTACCGGGGTTTCAAAATAGGTACGTGTCACTCCACCTTTAATTTCAGTTCTTATATTCAAGTTCTTGGTGGATACCTTCACAGCCGACACATGCCTTTCGATAATATCATTACCTATAAAGCGCATGGCTTCAATAATATTTAAATCATATCCCTGTAATGGAAGGGAATTTATAAAATATGGGTCTATTAGCGGCGCCCATGGTAGTCTATCTACTTCCTTGCCGTTTAATGCTGCCATTATCCTTTCACGATTTGTCATTTCATTCATAAATAAGTCTCCTTTTAAATGAAATGGACTTTTTGTAAAGTCCATTTCATTTTATACCTTCTAATAGTTTCTCATACTTTTCCATATATCAAGTATCATTTTATACCTTTTAACGGGCATACCCTTAAATGGTATGTTGCTTGTGCAGAAGATATATCCTCCATTAGGTTTTCCATATGTCAGGCAGTACTTTGCACTTTGAATAACATCTTCATCGGTTCCAGTCTGCAGGGCTGCACAGTGCACATTTCCGCATAGGCAAACCTTGTCTCCAACCAGTCTTTTAACCTCTTTAATATCCACACCTGCCATCGGGTCAAGTGAATGAAGTGCATTAGGCGCACATTCAACCAGCTGGTCAAGGATTGGCATGATGTTTCCGTCAGTATGTTTTATTACATATGCGCCTGCCTTTTTTGTCTCATGTACTATCCTGTACAGGTATGGCTGTATAAACTCCCTGAACATATTAGGTGAAAGGAATGGACCCTTATTAAAGCAGTAATCGGAACAAAATATGAAGCTATCAAAGCCTGCATCAATAAACTTCTTATTATGCTCTATGGCCCTCTCTGCCATCTTTCTTGCTTCCTCTTTAACCTCCTCTGGCTTATCCACTATCGAATAAATAAAATCCAACATCCCATTCCCATCAGGAATAGCAAATGTACCATCTCCGTGTGTTGTAAGCATGAATTTATCTCCTACTATTTGTCTTATACACTTAGCAGTAGCCATCAAGCCATCGTCATCAAGGTAATGCACAGGAATTATTGAGTATTCCAGTTTGCTGTAGACATCGACCATATACTCTGCATTTTCCTCAATAAGCTTCTCCCTTTCCCTTTGAGTCTTTCCTTTCAAATCCTCCTGATGCAGAAACCTTTTACCGAACATTTCCTCTTCAAGTTGAAATTCAAGCTCAAAGGTAGGAACCTGGTCAGGAATTTTAAGTGTTAACGCTGCGACAGCTCTTTCCTTTGGAGTCATAAAAAAGTGCCCCCTTTAGTTATATTATTTTAAAACTCCATACAAATACTGGCAATGTTGTATGGTTCTACTTCAAATTCTACCCTGTTCCCGCAAATTTGTGCAGATAGATTAGTCTCAATCATTTTCTCATTTATATCAACATAATATGCCCTTTTGGGAGTACATCCAAATTTTAAAACGGTTGTGCTTTTTTTGCCTTCGGTTTCATAAACCCTCACAATAAGCTTGTGATTATCATCTTCAGACATCTTAATTGATGATAATACGGCAGTCCCACCTTCAAGAGATACAAAACTGCCTGCCTTTTGGAAACTACCCTTATGAGGCTTATCCGATATAACTGTCAGCGGATGATTATAGCTGTATGCCTGCTTGATGAGTTCCTTGTTTGAAACACCATTGGTCATATTGATTTCAAAACTAAAGTTATGAACGCCAAGCTCAGGATATGGGTCTGGATCAAATGAACTCCTGATCAGCGTCACAGCCATGGAATTGTCATATCCCCTAAATCCATATTTGGTATCCGTTATAATCATCAGCGAGTTTTTGCCCTTTTCTTCACGTGCGGCAAAAACCCAGCTGTTTGCAGGCACATCCATATCCAAAGGCTCCCTTGTTATTGTCCCAAAAGGTACATCATACCTGTATGAGGAAACCTCATACCCAATGGGAACTATGAAGTTCAGCTGCGGTACCGATACGCCGTTTTTCCCGACTTCAAGCCAGTTGCATTCGACGTCGTAATTGAGCGCCGTACTGTCGTCGTCCAGGGATACTTTTACCTTAAGCAGCGAATTTCTGAACGGTATTTCATAATAAATTGCTTTTCTCAAACCATCCTCCGGATAACCAATTTTTTTAATTTTGACGTTTTGATTAAGGTTGGTTATATTCATGTACCTTCCAACTATCCATGCCGTCATACCCTTATCCGTGTCTTCATCGATAAGCCTGAATGTGCCGGCAGGCCTGCCGGCATCTATCATTTCCTCTCCGTTTGTCTTATCTATGAATGACTTTATGGATGCATTATTCTTGTCAAATACAACTTTTATATTTTTATTCTCCAGTACAAAATAATCTTCTTTCTCAACTCTCGGATATTCGCTGGTTGGTATCTTGAGCTCCCTGTCGCCGCTGTCGTCCATTATATAAGTGGCATAGCCGCATGCAGGTACCTTCACCCTAAGCAGTATGCTCACAAATGAATGGCCCCAATAATCACTGAAACCGTTTTTAAGCAACATGTAAGGCACCCTTCTGCCTTCGGAGTCTATAAATACTATTGATTTTATATCCCCCTGCCAATCCCATACCATAATTTTAGTGTTCTCTTCCCTCTTAAATGGCGCAGGATTGAATACCGTAAATACCCTTGTGATTCCATTTCCCCTCTCGCACTGGGAAATCTTAAAGTCCGACACTCCAAATCCGGCACCTGCACCCTCCGATACGGATTCTTTCATATTAAAGTCCTTGTCGGCATTCATATACTCCCTTGTATCTATCAGGTTGGCAATGTTTCTTAATATTCTGCTCTTCTCGCTGTTTGCATCCGCCAGTGCCTTTTGATAAAGCCCCATGCTGTATTCGCGTGTATCCACCCTTCCCGAACCTGGTATGATATCATGGAACTGGTTGAACATGACATTCTCCCATGCCTTTGAGAAGGAATCATGACGGTATTCTGAACCCGTATATACAGCCGATAAGGCCGAGTATGCTTCCGCTTCATTAAGGGCTGCTTCGGTTTTCCTGTTGCCCGCCTTAATTCTTGTCTGGGTGGTGTAGCAGCCGGTAAATACAAAGTTTAGTTCTCCCCTTACTTCAGGGAAATCTACTCCTGAGTTGTCAAGGTAATTAAAAAATTCATTAAAGGTACCAAATTTTATCTGAGGGAAAACAGGCCATGTATCCATGTCGATAATTCTCTCTATATCTCTTCTTGTCGGCCCGCCTCCGTGGTCCCCTACGCCGTAAACCTTCAGCATTGCATCAAGGTTGTACTTCTTGCAGAACTCCGGTACACATAATGCTATTGAAGGGTTTATATCCGAGTTATACCCATATGGCTCATGGTATGCAATCACAGACTTTCCTGAAGGTGCAACCCACCTGTAGACGGTATGACCTTCGCATCCCCTGCAGTGGTAATAGTATTTAACACCGCCGTTTGCAAGTATTTCCGGGATATTGACGCTGTGCCCGAATGTATCAGGCTCAAAATCTATTTTCAGTCTGTCGGGATTTAAGTCAAATGTATTGGATAGATATTTTTTCGTGTATAGTATATGCCTTGCAAGGCTTTCACCACACGGCATGTTCTTGTCGCACTCGACCCATGTTGCGGCCGTAACTTCCCATCTGCCTTCTTTTATCCTCTTCCTTACCTCATCAGCCATGTCAGGTGCATATTCTTCCATAATCCTGTAGACGGAAGCCTGAGATTGTGAGAACTTGAATTCCGGATATTCATCCATCAGGTTCAACATGGTCCTGAATGTATCCAGCGCCACAGATACGGTTTCATCCCATCTCCACATCCAGTTCATGTCTATATGTGCATGGGCGGCACATATTAATTTATATTTTTTTGCCTCATGCGCAATCTCTAGAAGTATGCTCTCTGCTGTTTTGCATATTTCCTCATTTACCATGCCAGCTTTGGCTTTTTCGCCGAGCACGTAATCCATGGCTCTGTCAATAATGCCGTTGAATTTACCTCCGTCAACATCTGAAATTTTAACGGCATACTGAAGCTCTGAATAAATCCTTTCCCCAAAGTAGCCTTTATCAGGCACCTTGTCCAATTTCATTAACTTGTTAACCAAATCTGCCATTTTATTTTCATCCTTTTTAATTATGTAATTGATTTTTAATTAATTTATCTATATGCTCACCTGAGCATTGTAATCATCAACGATTTTACCTACAAATTTTACTCTGTCAAGATTCCCCATCGATGACATTTCATCTGATATACCAAGTATCAATTTAGGAGCAAACAGCTCTATAACCTTTTTAGTGGTACTTTCCAACTCCTCAAGCGGAAATCTGTCTTCAAACAGGATTGCTGGGATGCCATCCAGCAGAAAAAGCTCGTCTCCAAAAGCCTCTTTTATTTCTTCGACTGTCACATCGCCCTGTGGTTTCGGTGTTACCGCTTCAATTCCATCCAGCCCGCATTCCTTTGCAAACGGAAGAAGTGCTTTCGTATCCCCGTCCCAATGGGAATGGGTAAACTTCCCCGCTTTATGCAGCAATTCATTCCGCTTTATATATTCCGGGATCACATACTTTTTAAACAATGCCGGAGAAGTCACTCCTCCATGCAGGTTGTCCCCAAAATTGATTATTTCAATGGGAGAATCATTCACCACATGAATTAACCGCTCATGGCTTTCTGAAAGTATCTGAAAATACCTCTCTATGGCCTTCGGATAATCATATATGGCATATGTGCCGCCTTCAACTCCCATGAGATCGATAAACAGATGCTGAACATTTACACGGGGTAAAAATACAGTAGGAAGACCGGTGCCGCCCCATATCTTCAGCTCATTGTCATAGCACTCCTGGTTCCACTTCCATGTACACCTTTCCTCCATCCACGACAGTACCTTGATATCATCTTCACATGTTGCCCACCATTTTTTAGGAAAAACACCGGGGTTTGAGCTGTTCGATGCCATTATGCTGTTTATCTTCCCAACAGGAGTTTCAATTATGTACTCTGTTTCAAAGTCATTTATCTTATGTGAATACTCTTTGACTCTCGGATCATTTACCTTTACAAAACAGCCGTTAAAACTGTAATTTCTGTTTGAGCAGCCCAGTTCCCGGTATATTTTAGGCAAATTCATGCCTGTATAGGGATCTGGAAGTTCCTCTCCCCTGAACTTTCTGTCGTCGTACCAGCAAATTATTCTTGGCTGCCATATTATCCTGCCGTTTGATTTTCCTCTGATTACATCCCTGTTGAGTTTCGTTAAATCTAAATTCTTATGATCTGTAATTCTACCCTGCATTTTAAATTCATCAGGCATAATATGAACTCTCTTTCCATTAAAATTTAAATATTTATTAGTAATTACGACTTAAATATATAAAGATTACCAGCACAGTCTTAGCTTTATTTCATTTGCCAGTTTCTTTGCCATTTTTTCATGTGTCTTTATAGTTGGATGGGTTCCCCAGCCAAGGCCTTCATCTTTCAAATCTATTGGGTCAAACTCGCAATAAAATATACTGCTGTCCCCTTCAATTTTTAATTCATTAACTACTGAATCAATATACTTGCCTGGCTGTAAATTCATCGGTCCAATTGAACAAAAAATAGCAGCTTTTGAATATTTATTCCGTATATGCTTTATAAGTCTCTTATATTTTTCTTTGAACTTATCGGTATCAATTTCAGCTGAAAAATCGTTGGTGCCAAGGTTTACTACCACAACATCTGGGGTCCACTTTTTTAGATTCCATTCATCGTATGACGTTGAAAGGTTGGTTTTTAAATACAGATCCCCAATTGTATTCTCCTTGGCCCCCCCGTAGTTTTGATAGCAACCTGACCCTGATATTGAAACCATTGCAATATCTGCATCCAAAATCCGTGCCGCTATAGGACCATACGACATATAATTATTTTCTTCCTTACCAAGAAATTCAGCATCATCTCCGGAATAAACTCCTTCATTCCCAGCACCGCAGGTTATCGAGTCCCCTATTATTTCAATTTTTCTTGCTTTCTCTGAAGGTGGTGTTAAAAACCTTCCGCCTGAAGACAGCTCAAACCCGCAAAACTGCAACTGTCCAAGCAAAGCCTCTGTTCGCTTATGAATCTCCAGATTATGGGCCTCATTTTTCAGCCCTTTGGCTATAACATACATATCTTTATCTGGTTTAATATTAATGGGATCTGACTCTTTATAGTCAATGATTACACTAATCCAACTATTACCGGTCATATTTTTATCAATTATTTTTGCATAAATGCCTGTGCCGTTAAAATTAGTCTGTATTGAACAACCCGACCATGAAAATATAGGTCCTTCAGGACAACTAAAATCAAAAAAGCCTAAATACCTAGCGTCCTTTTTGAAGTCGAATACCGGAAAATCATTTGAAATCTTGGATATCATAAATAATCCCTCCGCAAAAAGCTATTAGTCAGTATAGTTATTAGACTTAATATCCACCCTCTATGCGGGTGGATATTAAATTCACTTATATAAAAAGTTTTCTATAGAAAATTACTTCGATGCTGCTTTCTTGTCATTATATCTTTTTGCTGCATCATTATAAATCTTCAAAACCTTATCTATATCTCCCATTTTTTTCAGCTTATCCTGATAAGCTCCCCATTTGTCAAAGCTTTCATCACCCTTTACAAACTTACTCTGCATCTCATCTCTATAAGTGTAAATAGGCGTCATAATTGTTGAAATCTGCTGGCTCTCGTCTTGCGTAAACTGAAGAGAAGGCCCACGGAAGAACGGAGGAGTATATTCACTCTTCGGGAACGGTATATTCAAAAAGAAGGATGATTTTTCTATTGGCTCCTCCTTAAGTTGGTTATCCACAACAATGTAATCATTAGGTGCAAAGTCAACATATGCGGCTGAATCAGCAGCCATCTGGAGGCCAGGACGATGTTTGCTGCTTGCCCTTATTCCGTATTTGTCGCCTTCTGCCCATGGGTCTGCTGCCTTTTTGATTGAATCAACAAAATGTGGTTTCCCGTCAGAGCCTATTGTATAGGTAGTACCTTCAATACCCCATGTAATAAGTCTTATGATATCTTCGCTATACTGCAAATCACAGAATTTTATTAAACCTTCAGGATCTTTAGTCTTTGGGTTTATAACAAATCCATCCCAACCTATATTAAGGCTTACTGTATTTACATCCTGAATGCTCTGCCATGCTTTCCCATATTTTGGATTATCAGGATATAGAGTAATCGCAAAAATCTTACCGTCTCCAGCATTTCGTGTATAATCTCCGGGACTTGTGAACCATTCGTTCAGCCACATAAAGTTGTCACCATTTAATGCCTTTTTCTTGATAGTATCATTTGTCTCAATTGTATACTCTGGATCTAACAGTCTTTCTGAATAGAGTTTATTTGCGAACTGAAGTGCTTCCTTATAACCATCCTGGAACAGGCCAAAAACATACTTCTCTCCGTCCCAGTATATATCATTGGTTACATGGTTGGCATAGAATAATGAATTCAGATTATTAAACCTTAGATTAATAGGATATTTATCAGGGTATAACTGCTTCAACTGTTTTCCGGCACTATAAACTTCATCAAGTGTAGTAGGTACTTTTATATTATTCTTCTGAAAGACATCATACCTGTATGATGAAACATTATTCGGATCTATGCCCTTATCAGCAGGGAATCTTGGAAGCCCAACTTCATTAAATATATACATTTTGCCGTCATCCATATAGGCATTTATTTTCCCATCGTACGCCTGATTTACCCACTTCAAATAATTAGGCATTAAATTCTTATATTGACTTAATTCAAGGAATAAACCCTGTTTTGCAGACGGTGCATAATCCCAAAATGAAGGTAACTGTACAAAATCGGTCAGGGTATTACTTGATATCATAAGTTTTACCTTTTCATCATATCCCGAAGAAGGAATATAATTAAACTTGATATTGATCTTCCTACCCATCTTGGTTTCCATCTGTTTAAGCCATTCCTTTTGAACCATGCTGTTTGCATCATCGCCACCCCAAGAATTTAATGTAGCCGTGAAACTCAATGGTTCAGTATTCTTAGGGGTTTTGTCTGTTGTCTCCTTTGTAGAATTACAACTTACCATACTGAAAACTAATGCTAAAGTAATTATTAAACTTATTAACCTAGCAAATCTTTTCATTTAAAGTATATCCTCCTTTTTACCTTTTTTGTTAAAATATCTTGTATCGTTTATTTTATAGAAATAAAAAACAATTCGTTGGATACTTGCACCTCCCTTTGTAAATTAATTTAAATATAATTGCCTTTTATATCTATCCCTTAATGGCCCCAATCATCACACCTTTCGCAAAATACTTCTGGAAAAATGGATATATCATCATTATTGGAAACATTGTGACAACTATCATACCCATTCTCACACTCTTCGGGTCAAGCTCCCTATGATTCAGTGAATTAGCAGAATTCGACATTCCAGCTCTAAGTTGGATTGTATTAGAATCAATTACATATAAATAGTTCCTTAATATTAACTGAAGTGGGTACTTGTTCTGATCATTAAGATAGATAAGACCATTAAACCAGCTATTCCAGCTTCCTACAATCCCAAATAAAGCAAATGTTGCAATAAGTGCCTTGGATAAAGGAAGCATAATCTTAAATAAAATTACAATATCATTGGCACCGTCCATTAAGGCCGATTCTCTCAGCTCACTTGGTATCGATTGAAAAAATGTTCTAAATATAAATACATTATAGGCCCAGACACATCCCGGAAGTACCATTACCCAGTACGTATTAAGCAGATGCATATTTCTCATAAGCAGGTATGTCGGTATCAAGCCGCCCCCAAAAAACATGGTTATTGTTAGAAATATGGTAATAAATTTTTTAATCATAAAGTCTGGCAATATAAGGGGGTAGGCTATTAACGATGTAAATACCAGCATGATTGCTGTTGAACCTACAGCATAAAGAATAGAGTTTAAGTACCCTTTATATACAAAAGGATCATGAAAAACGTAATTATATGCTTCAAGCGTAAAACCTCTTGGCCATATTGTAATATCACTCTTTGCAACATGTATGGCATTGCTGAATGAAGTAGCTATTATGTTCAGAAACGGATATAATATGCTCACAATAAAGGCTACTATAAAAATAGTATTGAATATATCAAAAGCATTTGAGCCAAAACTTCCTTTTCGTTTCATTTTTTATTTCCTCCTACCATAGACTTGTTTCAGATACCTTCCGGCTTAATAAATTGGCAAGATATAATATTACAAATGATATGATAGACATGAACAGGCCGATTGCGGTTGTATATTCATATCTAGCACCAATAAGGCCTTCACGATAAACATATGAACCTATTACATCTGCAACCGAATATGTATCTGGTGAATACAACAATATCACTTTTTGGAAATCTGAGCCCAGTATGCCACCTAGCGCGAAAATCAGAAGTATTACAGTAGTAGGTTTGATAGAAGGCCAGCTAATGTTGACCATTTTCTGCCATCTATTTGCCCCATCTATTTCTGCTACATCATATAATGTAGGATCCACTCCGCTTAACGCTGCAAGGTATATTATTGAACTAAAACCAACGCCCTGCCATATGCCTGATGATATAAATATTGTCCTGAAATATTTAGGCTCCATAAGAAACATTATAGTTTTACCACTAAAAAAATTAACTATTTGGTTAAACAATCCGTCCCTTGCGCAAAATTCTTTTAACATGCCTGCAACAACAACAGTGGAAATGAAATAAGGAAAGATGGAAATACTCTGGGCAAACTTTTTGAAGGTATGGCTTTTTACCTCATTAAATAGTAATGCAAGAATTATTGGCGCTGGAAAACTCCAAAACAGTGAATATAGACCAAGTACCAATGTGTTCTTCAGAACCCTCAATGCCATTGGATCTCTGAAAAAATCTTTAAAATGCCTGAGTCCAACCCAGGGACTTCCCCAAATGCCTTTAACGACATTATAATTTTTAAAAGCTAAGGTTATCCCATACATTGGGAAATAGTTAAAAACTAAGACTACAAGGAAACCCGGTAATACCATTAAAAATAAATAACGTTGTTTCCATAACTTTAACCAGAAGTTTTTTTTAGTACCAATCAAAGAATTTACCTCCCCGTTAAAAAAGCTATATAATTTATATAAACATAAAATTTCTTACGTTTATCATTAGTTTGGATTATTTGTTTATATCTGCGGTCAGCTTTATTGAAATATGTTTTAGTTTTGCATATGTGAAAAGGTTTATTTTATATTTTTAGTAGAATCTCGAATAATCAGTTTTGTTGGAAGCATAACTACTTTATATTCCATATCAGGATTTTTAATTGTCTCGAGCAATATATTTGCAGCTTCATATCCTAAGCCGATAAAATCCTGTCTTACAGTGCTTAAAGATATTTTTGCATATTTTATATTTTCACAATCATCAAATCCTATGATTGAAACATCATCTGGAATTCTTATATTATTTCTACTTAACAAATCCATTAATTCAAGCGCCCTGCGGTCATTAGCGGCAAAAATCGCTGTTAATTGTTCCTCTCTTATTAAATTCAACATGCGTTCAAAATCAACATCATGCTCGGTAAATAACAATTCTGGATTGACATCAACCTTGAAATCCTCCATAGCCTTACAGTATCCCTTGAATCTTTCCTTCTCTGAACTCAAGTAAAACTCATAAGCAACAAATGCAATTTTTTTGTGTCCTGACTTCAGTAAATATTCGGTTGCTGAGAAAGCACCAGCGAAATTATTGGGGCAGACATAATTAATAGGGTATTCTTCTATATATCTGTCTATCAGTACAAGTGGAAACATCATCTCCCTCATTCTTTTTATCGAAATAATATTTGCATCCGGATTTGATGAATAAAGTATTATACCCTGCACTCCTTTCCCTACTAAATCATCAATTATTTTCTTCTCCTTCTCAATATTCGAGTCCGAACTTTCTACAATTAAAGAATAATTTTCTTTTTTAAAATACGTCTGAATGCCTTTTATTATCTGCAGTAACGAACTGTCATATGGCCCATTTCCTGACATTATGAGCGCAGCTATCCTCTTGCTTGCGGCAATTTTATTAGTATCAACTACAAAGCTGCCTTTTCCCTGCACACGGTAAATAATATTTTCATTTACAAGTTCAGCCATTGCCTTACGAACGGTAATAATGCTAAACCCTAAAAGTTTGGACAACTCATTTTCGCTTGGTATACGTTCATTTGGCTTGTACACCTTATTATTAATCTGATCAATAATATATTTCTTCATTTTCTGGTATTTCAAGCCAGTATCTTTAGTAGCAGTCATATTGCTTATCTCCTAAGATTTAAAATATGCATATTTTATTCCCTTCAAGTTTGTATACTAACTTGGTACCACTTAGTATGCTAACTATATATAATATATACCAGCAATAAGAATTTTTCAATATATTTTTAGAATATTTCTGAAATAATTTATAAATAGTTTATTTGCACAATATATAGGCTTAATCAGGGAATGTATATAGATTTGATATGTATAAAATTGAAGTATTAGAAATCAGAAAACAAACAGCTTAAACATATTTGTATTTTAATTATCCCCAGAAGAGGGGGAGATTATTATAAATCCGTTAATCTTGCGATAATTCTTATTTAAAATCTCCCCTATATTCCCTGACGATTTCGACCATGTTCAAATAGTTCTCAACGGGAACGTAGTTTGGTATTGAATTTCCCGATGCAAATGCAAAACCTCCGTGGCCTTTGCATTTTTCTATCACATCATAAATGTATTTCTTCATTTCGGGTTTGGATAATCTACAGACAGCATCGGTGTCGATGCCTCCGAAATTGCCAATGCGGTCGCCGTATTTCTCAACCCATACCGGGAATAATGCAATTTGATCCTCATTTGAATGTTTTGCATCGATACCAGCTTCAATCAGATCATCCATAACATCGAATATGCAACCGCATGAATGAAGCAGAAATGGTTTGTTATATTTATGTACCAAATTGATTATCTTTTTGTATTCCGGAATTATATGAGTTCTTATATCCTTTGCCGAAATAAGTGTTGTATTTTTAAAACCCAGATCATCTCCAAAACGGCAAACACAGAACATATCTCCATATTTTCTCAGAAACCTATCCCATATCTGGAAGCTGATCCTCCCGACCGTCTTAAACAGCTTGCAATAAAGCTCCGGATCATCAACCGAAATGTAACAGAGATCCATATAGCCGACCACGTCCTGCACAGCTTCAAAAATCCCATTGCCCACACCGCCGATGGCCTTCATGCCTTCGGGCATTGTCCTTCGCAGCGCATCAAAGTATTTTCCATACATATTGAAATATCTATCGGGTACCTCATCCCAGGGATATTTTTCATAGTCCTCCATGGTATTGATTACACCCTTTATATGTCCGCCAAGAGACCCGCTGCCAGGCATCGCCGGTCCTATACAGCATTCAAATGATACGGTGTCATAGCCCATCCTTAGGAAAAATCCACAATAATTGTGGAAATACTCCTCTATGTCCGAATCTGTACCATATAAAAGTTTTCTGAATTTCTTATTAAGTACCCTTTCCATTATCTCGTCCGATATGATGTGTTCATACAGCGGCAGCCTTTTAGTCTCAATATTTTTTGCGGCATCTTCTATATTATGATAATCAGGCTTAAATGTATTCATAAAAAGACCTTCCTCTATAATCTTAAAATTTCTCCTAATCTGTTATGAATACATTTTAATTCCATTCATAGATTAAATCAACATGAATTTGGGAGGCACATCCTATCTTTCCAATATATCCAATCAAGCTCATATATATTATCCTTTCAGCAGTATCCGCAAGCCCCCATTCGCGATGAATTTGTGATGGTTATGATATCCTCATCATATTTCCCTCACACAGTTTTCGCATAGGTATGTATAATCTCCCCATCTTCATCACCTCCGAAAAATTCAAACCCATCGCTGTCCATAATCTTATCATAGGATGTACTTTCTATAAAGCTGATCTTTTTTTGTTGACAGCTAAATTTTTCAGTGGTATTATATCTGTAATCAAATATTAAACGGCAAAGGCGTCGTAATTTATTCAATGAAGAGGTGAATATTTTACGGCTTTTTTATTGTTTAAATCGAGGCAATGGGGTCCGGTGTGTTACTCCATGGCTTTTTTTATTCTATAAGGCAGGTGCATAGTATTGGGTAAAATTGTTATAACAGTAAACCCCGAAGATATTGAAGATGTAAAGAGTGCCCTTTACAGACAGGGCATAAACTCCATGACGATTACAGCAGTTTTAGTAAAAAACGAAAGCGTCCGGAAAAATAAAGGCACACAGAAGTCAATTCCCGACATTATATCTGCCTACAAAATAGAAGTAATATCGGATAAGTTATTTACAAGGAAGGATGTGCCGCCCATTCTTAGCATAAACTCTGGAACAAAAGGAATGATATTGATCAACAAAAGATTTTACCCATATGACAGATTTACATCTTTTTAAATTTAAAAGCACATGAAAAATTCACAATTTTTTCATGTGCTTTTAAATTAGACTGTTTTACTTGACCAATATCAGCTCATAATCCTGCTTTCCAAGGCCTATCTCTTCACCGTGCTCAAGCCCGGCCCTCCAGTCGGTATTCGAATGTATGTGGGTGAATTTATCCTCGCCCTCTCTATAACGGTTATCCGAAAGCACGGAACCCTTCAGGGCAGGAGCCTTGTTCACAAGATCCACACACGCTTTATCGAGGGCAACAGGATCAAATGAAGCCGCAATGCCAATATTGGGGATAATAGCATAATCGTTGGACGGGGAACAGTCGCAATCGGGTGAAACATCCATTATGAAATTAATATGGAAATTCGGCTTATCCTTTATTACGGCATATGCATATTCCGCCACTTTTTCCGTTGCCGTGTCAGCCGATTCGTTCCACACGACCTGAGCCCCATTGAACTGGCATACCGCAACGCATTGTCCGCAACCTATGCATTTGCTGTAATCAATGGAAGCCTTTTTGTTCTCATCAAAGCTTATAGCTTTTTGGGAACAATTTTTTATACAAAGACCGCAACTCCTGCAGTTTTCCTTATCTATCCTCGGCTGCGAGGCAGAATGGATTTCGAGTTTTCCGCCTCTTGACGCGCAGCCCATCCCGAGATTCTTTAATGTTCCCCCGAATCCCGTCATCTCATGGCCTTTAAAATGGCTCATCGATATCAATACATCCGCATCTGCGATAGCCGCACCGATTTTGGCGGTCTTGCAATATTTAAGATTTATTCCGATCTCTCTATAATCAGTACCTTTTAAGCCGTCTGCAATAATTATATTGCATCCTACTGTAAGAGGCGTAAAACCATTCTCAGCCGCAGACTGCAGGTGATCAAGGGCATTCGACCTTCTCCCTGTGTAAAGGGTATTTGAGTCAGTCAGAAAAGGCATACCCCCAAGGCTCTTTATTATGCTCACCATCTTTGCGGCATAGTTTGGCCTTATAAATGCCATGTTGCCTGGTTCTCCAAAATGAATTTTAATGGCGACGAATTTATTGCTAAAATCTATTTTCTCTATACCTGCCCTTTTGACAAGCCTTTCGAGCTTGTCTAAAAGATTATAATTCGGTCTTGTTTTTAAATCAGTAAAATAAACTTTTGATTTTTCCAAAAAAATACCCCCTTATGATTCGCTGTTATATTTATCATATGAGCCTGTTCCTCTATATTTCCTGTTCACCATATTTATCTATATAACAGCACTGAATACTTATATATACAGTATAACTTTTTTTAAGGGAGCTTTAAAGTACGGTTAGTGGGTCATATGGAAGCCGTCATTTTTTTTAGCCAGCTTTTTTGTTTCTCATCCAGATAAGGGCTCAGCGTATGATAGACGTTGTTATGGTAATTATTGATCCAATCGATCTCATCCTTGTCCAGCAGGGACGCGTCAATAGCTCTTATATCGATGGGGCAGCATGTCAGCATTTCAAAGCGATAGAACTGCCCTGCATCCTCATCTAGTTTGTCCTTAATTACCACTACGGTATTTTCCGTTCGGATTCCGTATCTGTTTTCTTTATATACACCCGGTTCTATTGTTACCAACATACCCGGTTCAAAGGGCACATCCTTGCCGAATCCCTGAGGGCCTTCATGAACGCTCAGGCAGAATCCGACGCCATGTCCCGAGCCGCATTTATAGTTCATGTGATATTTCCACAGTGGCTGCCTCACTAAGGCATCCAGGGATCTGCCGCTGGAACCTTTAAGAAATATCGCCGTTGCCATATCGATATTGGCCTTTAATACTAAAGTAAAATCCCTTCTCTGTTCCTCGGTTATCTTTCCCAATACCATTGTCCTGGTGACATCGGTAGTACCGCTTAAATACTGGCCTCCGCTGTCTACCAGCAGAAAGCCTTCCGGTTTCAATACGGAATAATGTTCCGGTTTGGCCATATAATGCATCATTGCAGCATTTGCATTGTACCCAGCTATGGTAGCAAATGACGCTCCCAAGCAATGTTCCTGTTTCATTCGGAATTCCAGCAGCTTTTCCGCCACATCAAGCTCGGTGATCTCATTTACTCCGATATTGGTATCCAACCAGTACAGGAAATTAACCATGGCAACGCCGTCTTTGATATAGGTTTTCTTGAAATTCTGTATTTCAACAGGATTTTTCACAGCTTTTAGCATGGCGATGATATCATCTTTATCCACTATTTTGGCGCCTTTCACGGCAGCATAGATGGCATAACTGTTTTTCTTAGTGTCCAATAGTATGCTGCTTTTGGCGGAAAGGCCTGCAAGATCATGGAAAACTTCTCCATAATCTTTGACGGAAACATCATTTTCCTTTAAATAGGACTTTACCTCATCCGCCAGTTTGTTTTGATCAACAAACCAGATTACAGAATCCCTTGATATCAAAAGATAGGATAAAATAACAGGGATATAGGTTACGTCGTTTCCACGCACGTTCAGAAGCCAGGCTATGGAATCAGGAGCAGAAATAATGTAATGATCCACCTTGTTTTTATCCATTCGGGCCAGCACCTGTGCCAGCTTTTCCTTGAAAGAGTACCCGGCAAAAGCTACATCATGGAGAAATGCCTTATCCGCCGGTATAGATGGTCTTCCTTCTGTCCAGATCTCGCTTGCCAAATCTATATCGTTCTTAATGAAGATCCCCATTTTCTCGAAGCTCTTTTTCATCTTAAGTACATCTGCACATGGGAATACCCTACCATCAAATCCGACTCGCTGGCCTTGCGACAGATTTTGCTCTATAAACTCCATATAATCGGGAATGCCTTCCTCCATCTTGTAGAGCTCAAATTCGCTGTCCCGGATCTGTCTCGCCGCTTGAATGTAGTAACGCCCGTCGGTCCAAAGAATGGCTTTGTCCAAAGTGACAACCACAGTCCCTGCAGAACCGGTAA
The DNA here is from genome assembly GCA_030016385.1 of Clostridiales bacterium. Lineage (NCBI taxonomy): Bacteria > Bacillati > Bacillota > Clostridia > Eubacteriales > Clostridiales bacterium. The sequence goes on from JASEJN010000039.1 coordinate 20,857, forward strand.
ATCCTGATATCCACTCTCTGGATTTATAATGATCCGGAACATATTCATCCAGGTGAGGATCCGCGCTCGGTATGATATAAGCATGGATGGCCTTTGCCCGCATATTTTTTCTTAACAGTTTTAGTTTTTCGTTTACATTCATTTAAAAGACTCCTCTCTGTACGATACAATCTATAACTTTATCATTCTTTTTTTGTGAGTATTACTCTTTTTCAAAATACAATCTATAGAACTTACAAAACCTGAATCCGGCGAATGAGTGTTCAAAATAACATAAGCAATATTACGAATCGAAATTACTCTAATCATTCCTGAATTTTTTTGAATTTGTTGGGAACGGTTATCTCCAATAACCTGACGACGCCATTGGTATTGTTCTCCCAATTGTGCATTTCTTCTGAATGTACATGAAGACAGTCTCCGGGATAAAGATCATACTTTTGGCTTTTGTAATAATATGTCAATATGCCTTCTATTATATAAATGAACTCCTCTCCCTCATGCGTGTATAGCTTGACCTTTTCACGCGTTTTACGTGGCAATATCTCTATCAGCCTGGGAAACATATCCTTATCGCTCAGGTTTTTTGAAAGCCTATATTGGATAAAGTTATCCTTGTCACTAAGAACGATCTGATATTCGTATCTTCTTACGACAGGAACTTCGTCCTGATCCTTTATATCCGGGAAGAAATAATTGATACTGACCCCCAATACTGAAGCTATGTTAAACAAAGTATCAATAGCCACGCTGGTCATACCGCGCTCTAATTGAGATAGAAAGCCTACCGATAAGCCTGTAAGATCGCTTAGTTGCTTTAGGGTCATATCGCTTTCCATCCTCAACTTTTTGATTTGTGTCCCTATATGTTTTCTTAACATGATAACCTCCTTTTGATACAAATAAGCATGAAAGAGTATTCTCCATACTGCCTCCCTTGCGCAAATGCACAAACAATATAACAGGAATAAAAAGTGATACACTCCCTTCACTGCTTTTGCCAATAACAATTTGGGAAAGGAATCAAGATTGTTGAATCAACGGAACAATTAGCAAAAATAATTCGTCCCTCAGGTTATTGACATTAACCATCCATAATATTAGTATATAGTTAATTAATTCAATTAATTTATACTATATTATAAATTTTAGCTATATTATAGTTGATATTTTATATATTTGTAAATATATCTTTAAATAATATCTTATAAAAATTTTACAAAAAAAGAGGCCATACGATGCAGATAACAAATTCAGACAGAAAAAAACGAGTATCCGCCATTTTATTATTCTTTACTGCTTTGCTATGGAGCACTGGAGGAGTATTCATAAAGCTGATCACTCTGGATCCCGTATCCATAGCTGGTCTTCGATCTTTTTTTGCCTCCATTGTCTTCCTGCCCTTTATCGGAAACCCTTTCAAGATAAAGCTGAACAAGCTCAAATTTTTTTGTTCTCTGATGTTTGCCGGCAATGTTATTTTTCTGGTCGTCGCTACCAAATATACAACGTCGGCCAATGCCATTTTGCTGCAATATACTGCTCCTGTCTATGTGATTCTGCTTTCGGATAAGATTTTGGGCGAAAAAGTTAAGAAAAGCGAGTACTACACGGTATTGGGCGTTCTGGTCGGTATGATAATCTTTGCATTTGACGGCCTAACAAATAAAAACCTGATGGGAAACATATTTGGCATGATGGCAGGTATTTGCTTTGCAGCAGTCATCCTGTCGACAAAAAAAATTCATATGTCATCCCGGACAGCCTCCTCCCTTGAGCCGTTGTTCCTGGGGAACCTTTTAACAGCCTTTTTATGCAGCCCATTCTACTTGAAGGGAAATATAGTCTCCGGTGAACTATGGATGTTGGCGGCTCTTGGCATATTTCAGCTGGGGGTTCCCTATGTTATATATGCTTATGCGTCCAAGTATCTATCAGCCGTTCAGACTTCCCTTATCACCACTCTTGAACCCATATTGAACCCGGTTTGGGTATTCTTGGCAACAAGGGAACAGCCAAGCATGTTATCCCTGGCAGGTGGATTGATCGTTATTGCCTCCATATCGTTCAACTATATGACTGTGAAAAGCAAGCAGGAAAAGAATCAGGCCATATAATATTTTAAGATAACACAAACTTATATTACGAATCGAAGTTAAATATTTCTCCAATTCGCAATATGAAATCAGGCATAAATAGGATTATGTTATTTTGAGCGACGAATGAGTGTTCAAGATAACACAAGCTCATTACGAATCGAAGTTAAATATTTTATAATAATAGAATAATACAGCAAGTTATGCTATACTTTAATGATAAAGTTATGTTTAATAAAAAGATGTAAAATGATTTGCAGTTTATACTATAATATAGGTGAGAGTATTAGCTTAAAACTACGGAGATGATAAAATGAGGTTATGCTCGATATGCAAAAAAAATGTCGCAACTGTATATACGGCTAAAATTGAAAACGGCAAAACCGAAATGATAGGTTTATGCATGGAATGTGCAAGGAAAATGGGCATTCCTGTTGTTGATCAGCTTATGCAACAGGCAGGCATCACACCGGAAGCCTTTGAAAATATAACAGAACAGATGAACAATGTACTGAGTGATATCAATCCCGATGAAATAAACAACAATAATTTTCTGACAAGCCTTATAGGAGGTGTCGCCCAGGTGCCAAAAGGTGATGGAGCTAAAGAGCAAAAACTGCAGAATAGCAGCGAAGGACCGAATATAAAGGAAGAACCGTCAAGCGCTAAAGAAAAAAGTAAAACCTATAAGAAAAAGAGATACCTGGATATGTACGGAACCAACCTGACGCAGAAAGCCATAGATGGTGAAATCGACAGGGTAATAGGCAGAGACAGGGAAATCAACAGGGTGATACAGATATTGAACAGGCGTACAAAAAACAACCCTATACTTTTAGGTGAACCCGGCGTAGGTAAAACGGCAATTGCTGAAGGATTGGCTGTAAGAATAGCCGAAAAGCATGTTCCTGCCAAACTTTTCGATATGGAGGTATATCTTTTAGACCTCACTGCAGTGGTTGCAGGCACACAGTTTAGGGGACAGTTTGAAAGCCGCATGAAATCTATAATAGAAGAAGCACATAAATATGGCAACATAATACTTGTTATCGACGAAGTCCACAATATAATAGGTGCAGGGGAAGCTCAGGGCGGTGCTTTAAATGCCGCAAATATTTTAAAACCTGCGCTTTCAAGGGGCGAAATACAGGTAATCGGCGCCACGACTCTCGATGAGTATAAAAAATATATTGAAAAAGATTCTGCACTAGAACGCAGATTTCAACCTGTCATAGTCGATGAACCTACTGTCGATGAAACAATCGAAATATTAAAGGGAATAAAAAAATATTATGAAGATTACCATAAAGTGAAAATATCGGACGAAGTGGTAGAAGCCGCTGCAAGATTATCCGAAAGGTATATAACCGATAGATACTTGCCTGATAAAGCCATCGATGTAATCGATGAAGCAAGTTCAAAAGCAAATTTGAATAATAAAGGCCTTATAGAACTTAAATCTTTAAATTCAGAGCTTGCTGCAATACAAAATAGAATGCAGAAAGCCGCTAATGATACCGATTATCAAAAGGCCGCCGAATATAAGGCTGTCGAATGCAAATTGCAAAGCAGGATAAGCGAGATACAAAAAGAATGTGATAACGTCCAGCTTACGGTCGACGATATCGCAGATGTCATTGAAGCCTGGACAAAGATCCCTGTTCATACAATAACAGAGAAAGAAACGGATAGGTTACTTACTCTTGAAGATAGGCTCCACAAAAGAGTTATCGGGCAGAATGAGGCTATTAGTTCACTTTCAAGGGCGATCAGGAGAAACCGTTTAGGTTTCAGAAAGAAGAAAAAGCCTTCATCGTTTATATTTGTCGGTCCGACCGGTGTCGGGAAGACCGAGCTTGTTAAAGCTCTGGCATGCGAATTATTCGGAAGCGAAGATGCGATGATAAGGATAGACATGTCCGAGTATATGGAAAAATATACGGTGTCCAAACTGATAGGCGCCCCTCCTGGATATGTAGGGTATGAGGAAGGCGGACAGCTTACCGAAAAAGTAAGGAGGAGGCCATATTCCGTAATACTTTTGGACGAAATTGAAAAGGCCCACCCCGATGTATTTAACATGCTGCTTCAGATACTCGAAGATGGAAGGCTTACTGACAACCAGGGAAGAACCGTCTATTTTGAAAATACCGTTATAGTTATGACATCCAATGCCGGTACGGATTTTAAATCCAATGGTATCGGCTTTACAGGTAATGACTATAATTTGCTCGAGAACCACATAAAAGATTCTTTGAAGGAAACCTTCAGACCTGAATTTCTAAACAGGGTGGACGAAATAATACTCTTCAAGCCCTTAACCAAAGATGAGCTTTATAAGATAATCGACCTTATGCTGAATGAAGTCCGCGGTGAAGTCGGTGAAAAAGGAATAACGATAGAAGTTTCAGACGAAGTCAAGGACTTTATACTGGAAAAAGGTTATGATGAGAAATTCGGTGCAAGGCCTTTAAGGCGTGCCATTCAGAAATATATCGAGGATGAAATCACCGAAGCATTCTTGAGAAAGAAAATACACGAAGGCTCTCTTGTAAAGATAAATTTAGCAGACGGTAAAATCGTGCTTGAATAATGTTTATGAAAGGATCTTCAATTCGTAATTTGAAACCAAGTCCAGGCATAAATAGGATTATGCTATTTTGAACAACGAATGAGCATTATGAAAGCTTTGATAAGTTCTTGGCTTTGCTGCCGAAGAGAATCCTTAGAGCTTTTGATTGTCTGAGCGTAGGCGAGTTTCAAAAGCTCTTGGATTCTTAAGGCTGCCGGCCTTAGAACTTACAAAACTTGAATCTGGCGAATGAGTGCTCAAAATAACACAAACTCATATTGCGAATCGAAGGAAAGGATATTATTTTTAGAAATTAAAACATCTAAAAATAATATCCTTTTTTATGATTTCAAAAACACCGCCACCAGGATGCATATTTTATATCTGAAGAATATTATTCCAATCGCTAAGCTCACAGACTTAATAAAGCTGAGCTTTGGTCTTTAATCCCAAAGATAGGACAAAAGCTATGAAAGCGCCGGCAGCACTCATTGTAAAAATGGGAATGTATCCATATTTTCCGGCGATTATCCCTGCTATATAGAACAAGAATGTATTGGGAAATGTAAGTATATTGGTTATAGTGAGATATACGGGTGCCAGTTTTTCCTCAACTACATCCATAATATAATTTACAAATCCAAGCCAGCATCCTGCATATATGCCATTTAAAAAAGCCATTATGAAAGATGCCGCTGAGAATGCTTTAAGATTAAATCCCGTGATAAGCGGCGCTGCGGCACCTATTAAAAGTCCTACAAGCTGCGAAACCATGACCACATATTTATTCCCTATCCTGCGGCTAAGTTCACCCCAGACATATCCTCCTATAAGCGCTCCTATTATCTGCGAATAAACAAGCATTGAAACCCCCTGGGGCTGCAGTTTAAAATAGTCTTTGCAAAAAAGCACTACAAATGGCGCGATCATCCCTGTAAACCCCGATAGTAACTGAATTATGACGATATTTAAATAATCCTTGTTTGATTTTATATATAAAGGCAATTTCTTGAAATATGAGACTATCTTAATCTCAGCGGAATCAATTTTTCTTTCGTTATCCCTCGCAAAACTCATGCATACGCCGGACATGAATGAAAATATGCCGGCTATCCCGAATATCATGGCAAATCTTGCGCCATCCGATATGTATCGATCATCGAGTATCATTTTTATTACAATTCCGCCGGCTATACCGGCAAGCCCGCTGAACATCTGCTGGTTGCCAAGCAACTTTCCCCTTCTATCGGGCGGTATGGTCCTGTTTAAAAGTACCAACCATGGAGTGTTGATAAAACCCTCGCCTATGTAAATTAACGTATAAATGGCAAAAAAGATCCCTACCGTCAAATAGTGGTCGATATTTAAAAGAAGCACAGGAACCATCAAGAATATAATAGGCCTGGATATAAACATAACTTTTGTCAAATATCCCGGCATATTTTTGATCCTGTCGATAAAAGGACCTATCATTATCTGCGGTATGAAAAATATCGTATTTTTTATAGTCATTGAAAGCCCTGTAAGCGCAAGGCTTCCTGTATATGAAACGATGAAAAGGGGTATAATCGAGGTCGCATCCATAAAAGTCTGGGCACAAAAAAAGCAAACCCCTTCGCAGGTCATAAATATAAAATTTCTTTTGGCTATACTGATCCTGTCCATATGATACCTCACTAAAACTATTTTTATCCAATCCTTGCTTATTTTACATCAGCCTGCCGGCTAATCTTTCATAATAGCCGCACAACACCTTCTATTTTATATTCAGTCGCCATATAAATCAACATTTTAAAAAAGGCTGTCTCAAAATAAAAAAACAATACAATATATCGAGCGCCTTGAATTTGTGAAGTCAATATATTGTATATAAAATTTATTTTGAGACAGTCTCAACTATTTATATTATCCCTTCAATTGTCATGAAAAGGCTCTTCACAAAGGCATGTTCCTTATTTGAAACTGCGATTCGCAATTTGAAATAAGACATAAATAAAATTTGTGTTATTTAAAAGGATTCTCATCTTTATAAAGCATTGCAGGCGGCTGGTTAAATGATATATCATCTACGCCGAGCATCTTAACTGCAGAAAACAATATCTTTCCCGCATGCTTAAATGCTATTCCTGCATGATGAGGATATCTTTTGGCAATAAGCACATGCCTGTAAAATCTAGCCATTTCTTTCACCGCAAAAATACCTATTCCTCCAAAAGAATTAGGGTCGACATCTATCACCCGGCCTTCTGCGACATAGCTTCGAAGAATACAGTCGGCAGTGCTCTGAAGCCTGAAAAGCGTAATGTCACCCGGCATTATGGCTCCTTCCAACGTTCCTCTTGTTATGTCAGGCTCTTTATCAGGCTCAAGGGACCTGTGCATTATGAGCTGGTATTTCATTGAAGCATATTTCATATGGCACATTGAAGTATTTCCGCAGTGAAATCCCATAAATAAATCATTCAATTTGTAACCCTTGAACTTTTCCTTATTCCTTGAATACATACCTTCGGGTACGGTATTGTTTATATCCAGAAGCCCCGCAGATATATTTGTCGCACAATTAATGATATATTCGCTCAAAGCTCCGTATATATCGACTTCGCATGATACAGGAATGCCCTCGGCAGTCAGCCTTGAATTTACATAGCACGGCACGAAGCCAAACTGAGTCTGAAATGCCGGCCAGCACTTGTTGGCAAATATTGCATACTCTGACGCCCCAATATTGTCTTTCATCCAATCTTTCAGTGTAACTTCATACTGGGCAAGCTTAGTAAGTATTCCCGGATAAGCATTGCCTTGGCCGAGTTCCTTTGCCATTTCCGTTGTAATTTCAGGTATTCTCTCATCATTTGCATGTTTATTGAATGATTCAAACAAATCCAGCTCTGAATTTTCCATTATTTCGACTCCAAGATCATACAGTGGCTTTATGGGCGCATTGCAGGCCAAAAAATCCTGCGGTCTCGGTCCAAAGCTGAATATCTTGAGATTCCTGACACCTATCACGACTCTTGCGATATCTTTGAAATCCCCTATCATATCTGCTATTTCCCTGTCAGTTCCGACGGGATATTCAGGTATGTATGGATTTAATTTTCTAAGCCCTAGATTGTACGATGCATTAAGCATCCCACAGAATGCATCTCCTCTTCCGTCATAAAGGTTGTCCCCATTTTCTTCGGCTGCCGCTGCATACATCACAGGGCCTTCAAATCTTTGCGCTATTATAGTTTCAGGGCCCTCAGGTCCAAAATTCCCGAGATATACGACAAGGGCATTTACTCCGTTTTCCCTTATCTCATCCAGTGCATTTAAAACATGTTTTTCATTTTCTATTATAGTTTTTACCTCATATATGTCTATTCCTTTATCAACACAAGCCTTTACAACTCTCTCTCTTCTTTTTTGGCTGAGCTCCATAGGGAAACAATCTCTGCTGACTGCAACAATACCAAGTTTTACATCTGGAATATTATTCATAAAAGAAGCCTCCTTAAAACATTTCGAATATTTGACATATTCATTATACTACTCTAAATATTTGCGAACAAGCAGTCTTAAAAATCGGCTTCAATTCGTAATTTGAGCTTATGTTATTTTGAACACTCATTCGGCAGATTCAAGTTTTGTAAGTTCTAAGGCCAGCAGCCTTAAGAATCCAAGAACTTATCAAAACTTTCATAATGCTCATTCGTTGCTCAAAATAACATAATCCTATTTATGCCTGATTTCATATTGCGAATCGAAGAAAAATCGGGTACATATTCTTCAAATAATCCGTATGCATCCTAAAAAATCAGCTAGCGGGTATTTTCAGGCACCCATACTTTCATCTTGCCCGGCTCTCTGTTATCCCACGAATAATATGGCACTGCTAAAAATTCCATGCCGTTGTCCCCTAAGACCGTTATCCTGCATATACCATCAAGCAGATCAGGCATATATTCGGCTTTAAATCTACTTTCTGAAGATACAAATATTTTATCATATAGCTTAAGGTTGTCCGTTTCTTCAAAGCAATAGACAATAGGACCCCTCATCAGGCATACAAGACCGGCATCCGCCCTTACCCTTTTATCGGCATGAACGATTTGCACCGGCATATCCATATGCAAATCTATGAAATCGCCATTTGACCATGTTCTTTCTATAGCAATGTATCCATTGTTCATATCCGCATCTTTCTTGGAAATACCGTTTACAGACAGGAAAAATTTCCCGCACCAGCCTGGTTTCCTTAAATTCAAATTGAAATTGCACGGTTTTTCAACATTTATTTTAATGTGCACGTCTCCATCCCAAGGATAGCGGGTCTTCTGCTCAATTTTTACCTTTTTTCCGTCAAGTGTTATATCTCCCGTATTCGAAAAATATTGATTAATCCATATGCCGCTCTCAGAAACTGCATAAACATAATTTCCGATGGATGGTATAAATCTTGCTATCTGGGTTGGACAGCATGAACACCCATACCATTTCTGCCTGTGATGGCTGCCGTCTGTCGCAAGGGGATTTTCATAAAAAAACATATCTCCGCTTAAGGATACTCCGCTCAATGCGCCGTTATACATTTCCCTCTCCACTATATCGGCATATTTGCTCTGGCCGCTTAGCAAATTCATGCGATGATTCCAGTAGACCATACCCACGGATGCGCAAGTTTCGCAATAAGCTGTCTCGTTCGGGAGATCATAATCCTCTGTAAACCCTTCATTGCTCTTTGTGGAACCTATGCCGCCGGTAATATACATATTCCTTAAAACCACGCTGTCCCACAGCCTGTCAAGAGCTTCGGCATACTCACCATCGCCGGTTTCACCTGCCATATCAGCCATAGCCGTGTAAAGGTACATTGCCCTTACTGCATGGCCACTGACATGGGAGAGATCTTTGACAGGTTTATCATCCTGGCAATATGACGGACCCCAGCCTTTTTTATCCCAAATGGCACCTTTCCCATAGCCGTGACCTCTTTCCTCAAGGAGCCATTTTGAAAATTCCAGATACTTTTCATTCCCTGTTTCGCGGTATAACTTTATGAGTGCAAGCTCGGGTTCTTCATGCCCTACAACCCAGTGCTTTTTCCCGGGGCCCAGTACAGACATCATATGGTTTGCAACATTACAGGCTACCTTCAAAAGCTTATCCTTTTTTGTAGCCTTATAATATGCTATCCCGGCTTCGATTAAATGTCCCGCACAGTAATCCTCATGCTTTTCCATGTCCGTCCACTTTTTATCAGGCTCTGCTAATATAAAATATGTATCCAGATAACCGTCGCTCTGCTGTGCAGCAGCAATCAAATCTATTATTTCATCAGTCTTTTTTTCAAGTTTAGCATCCCTGCAATTTGCCAGCGAATAGGCTATACCTTCAAGTACCTTATATACATCCGAATCATTAAAGTATATTCCTTCAAATTTTCCTTCTTTAATCCCGGCCGCTTTTGCGAAATTTGATATTCTTCCAGTCTCTTCGCATTCTCTTATGCAAGCATCGATCGTGACATCCCTATGGGTTTTCATACGTCCGCCCCAGAATTTGTCCTGAACTTTTACATTTGTAAAAGGTACCTCAGATAACTTTTTGGATTTCAAGTAAATTCACCCCTCCCAAAATTACAATCCTTACAAAATAAATAAAATTTTAAATTATCGTAGGGATAATTTTAATATAAATCGATCATATGTGTCAAGTAAATATAACTAAATCTTCAATTCGTAATTTGAAATCAGGAATAAATAGGATTATGTTATTTTGAGCAAC